>JAQXIB010000127.1 GCA_029007575.1 Clostridiales bacterium
TGTCGGGGAGCTGGAACGTCAGTGTCAAACGCTTTCCAGAAGCGAAATCATCCGGGAATCTTTGGAAAACTACGGTGCTATTATTGTTTGTGACAGGGTAGATGACGCAGTTTCGCTTGCCAATGAGATCGCGCCCGAGCATCTTGAGGTATGCATGGAAAATCCGGTGGAGTATTTGGGCAGACTGGATAACGCCGGCTCGGTATTCTTGGGGCAATATGCGCCCGAGCCGCTCGGCGATTACTACGCAGGTCCTAACCACGTGCTTCCTACCAGCGGAACGGCACGATTTTTCTCTCCGTTATCGGTGGATTCCTTTGTGAAAAAGATGGGGTATATCTATTATACGAAAGATGCGCTCTCTATGGCGAAAGAGGACATTGTGACCATTGCCGAGCGGGAACAGCTCACAGCCCATGCAAATTCCATTAAAATACGGTTCGAATAAATTTCCGGAGAGGAATTACCTATATGGCATATCAATTAAGCGAAAAACTGAAAAATATGGTTCCTTACGAGCCGATCAGCGGCGATTATGCGATCCGACTGGATGCAAACGAATCTTTTTTGCCTGTTGACAAGGAGATCAAAGCGGAGTTTATCCAAAAGCTGTCGGAAATTCCGTTTAACCGATACCCCGATCCGCTTGCGGCAGAGGTGTGCCGCAAGTTTGCGGACTATTACGGAATCAGCGCCGACTATGTCACGGCGGGAAACGGATCGGATGAATTGATCAGCGTGATTGTCGGGGCTTTCTTATCAAAAGGGGACAAGCTGCTCACGGTGATGCCTGATTTTTCCATGTACGGTTTTTATGCTGATTTGGCGGGCGTTACCGTGCTCACACAGGAAAAAGACAAAAATCTGAATATTGATGTGGATGCGGTGATCCGGACGGTCAAGCGGGAAAAGGTGAACTGTGTGATGTTTTCCAACCCCTGCAATCCGACCGGGCAAGGACTTCCTCGCGAGGCAGTTCGCCGGTTGATCACCTCGGTGGATTGCTTGGTGGTGCTCGATGAGGCATATATGGACTTTTACACGGAAAGCCTGATGGGAGAAGTCGAACAGTATGATAACCTAATCATTCTGCGCACCTGCTCCAAGGCGTTGGGATTGGCGGCGGTGCGGTTAGGCTTTGCAGTGGCAAACCCAACGTTAACAGCAGTGATCCGCGCGGCGAAATCCCCCTACAATGTCAATTCGGTAACTCAGGCATACGGCAGTGTGGTTCTTTCCCATAAGGAGAAGGAACGGGAAGCCCTGCAGGAGATTTTGGCGTCCCGGGAAGAATTGTATACGGCACTGGTTGCCTTGCAAGAGAAGTATCAGTGCTTTGATCGGATTTATCCGACGGTAACAAACTTTGTGCTGATTGAAACAAGCCATGCGAAAGACTGGTTTGAAGCCTTGAAAGCGCGCTCGATTGTCGTTCGCTTGATGGGCAGCAGATTACGGATTACGGCAGGCTCTTCCGATGAGAATAAAGCAGTGCTTGATGCATTGGAGGAACTAATCCAAACCTCAAAATAAACAGGAAAGGTGATTCATATGCGGATTGGAACGGTAAAGAGAGACACCAAAGAAACACAAATTACCATATCTATTGATTTGGACGGCGGCGGTGCAAACCGTATCCGTACCGGTATTGGTTTTTTTGATCATATGCTGACGGCGCTGGCGGTACACAGTGGCATTGATATGGATATTGAGGTGGAGGGCGATTTGCAGGTGGATTGCCACCATACGATAGAGGATACCGGAATTGCACTTGGAATGGCTTTCGTCAAAGCGCTGGGTGATAAAGCGGGCATCTGCCGCTACGGCAGTATGTTTATCCCGATGGATGAGTCGCTGGCATTGGTGAGTCTTGACATCAGCGGCAGACCGTACTTGGTGTTTGACTGTCATTTTGTGACCGACAGGATGGGTGAAATGGATACGCAAATGGTAGAGGAGTTTTTTCGTGCATTTGCTTTTCATGCGGGAATCACACTCCACGCGAAGCTGTTGTACGGCAGTAACGATCATCACAAGGCGGAGTCGCTGTTCAAAGCGTTGGCGCATAGTCTGAAACAAGCGGTAAAGCGCACTGAAAGCGAAATACCGCTGTCCACCAAAGGGGTTTTATAAATGATTGCGGTTGTAGATTACGGTGCGGGAAATCTGTTTAGCGTGCTCAATGCGTTGGAATATTTAAAAATACCGGCAAAGCTGACTGCGGATGGGGCAGAGCTACAACAGGCAGATGCGATCATTCTGCCGGGAGTCGGCGCATTCCCTGATGCGATGCGGATGCTGAACGGGACCGGTTTGACCGAGTTGCTGAAAGAGGAAGCACAGAAAAAGCCTTTTTTGGGCATCTGCCTCGGGATGCAGATGCTGTTTGAATCAAGCTGTGAGTTTGAAGTGACGGCGGGG
>JAQXIB010000128.1 GCA_029007575.1 Clostridiales bacterium
GATCCACGGGTTAGAGCGCGGAGATCTCGACTGGAGAAACATTATTAACGCGAAAATTTAAGATTTTCTTCACTTTGAAAAGGAAGAGTATCTGTGATAGATCTATTCAGCGAGGAGCAGAGGGTGTGAGGCTCCATAGAACGTTACAGAGAAGGACATCCTTGGAGTGAAACGCCTGTCTGCGATATAGACAAAATGAGCGGAGAGCAGATGTTTTGCTCTCAACGAGGGTGGCACCGCGTATACAAAAGTTGTTTACGTCCCTTATATGATGTGTTTGTCAAAACGCATGATATAAGGGACGTTTTACTTTTATGGAACAATCAGAAAGGAATTATTAAAAAATGGGAGAAATCATAAAATCGTTGAAAGGCTTTCAGGACGTGCTGCCGGCGGACAGCTATAAGTGGCAGTTTCTGGAGCAGCTGACATTAGAAACAGCTACGTTATTCGGGTTTAAGGAGATTCGCTTTCCGACCGTAGAGTATACCGGTTTGTTTCATCGTTCCGTCGGAGATACGACCGATGTTGTGCAGAAAGAGATGTATACCTTTGAGGACAAAGGCGGACGCTCTGTTACGCTGCGCCCCGAGGGAACAGCGGGTACTGTGCGGGCAGTGATGCAAAACGGCTTGCTGAATGATGCCCTGCCGGCAAAGCTGAGTTATATTACCTCTTGCTTCCGTAATGAAAACCCGCAGGCGGGACGGCTTCGGGAATTTCATCAATTCGGGGTGGAAATGTTCGGCGCACAGTCACCTAACGCGGATGCTGAGGTCATCGGCATCGCGGACGAGATTTTTAAACGACTCGGACTGCGGAATATTTGCCTGGAGATCAACTCGATCGGATGTCCGAAATGCAGACCGGTTTATCATAAAGCACTCAAAGAGTATTTTGCCGCGCGCAAGGATGAGCTTTGCCCGACCTGTCAGGAACGGTTGGACAAAAATCCGCTTCGGATACTAGATTGCAAAAGTCCTGTCTGCAAGGAAATTGCAAAGGACGCACCGCTGGGCTTGGATTATCTCTGCGATGAATGTAAAGATCATTTTGAAGGCGTAAAAAAACGCCTGGAAATGATGGGGATCGCCTTTGTCGTCAATCCTCGCATTGTGCGTGGATTGGACTACTATACCAAAACGGTGTTTGAATTTGTGTCGAATGATTTAGGCGCGCAATCTACCGTTTGCGGTGGCGGACGATATGACGGATTGATCGAAACGTTGGGCGGAAATCCGACTCCGGGGCTTGGATTTGCAATGGGCTTGGAGAGATTGCTGATGGTGATGGAAGCGCAGAAGATTGCTGTTCCCGAGCCGCTTTCCTGTCAGATTTATCTGGGCTCCATGGGAGAAGAAGCATCGTTGAAAGCGATGGAGCTGGTGGCGAAGCTGCGCAGAGACGGTTATTATGCGGAATGTGACACCATGAACCGAAGCATTAAGGCACAGATGAAATATGCCAATAAGATCGGGGCAAAATTGTCGGCTATTATCGGTGAAAGTGAGTTGGAAAGCGGTACGTTGCAATTAAAAGATATGGCTACCGGTGATACAGAAGCGGTTTCGTTTGAGATGCTTTCGGAGAAAGTGTATGAGCACTGGAAAAACAGCGAGTTTGACGCAATGGCGGAAGAATTCGGAGACTTGTTCACCGAAAACAGTTTGATGAAATAATAAAGATATCGGAGGAAGATATATGGATACCATGCAGGGATTAAAACGAACTCATTACTGTACCGAATTGTCCAAGGCTGACGCAGGTAAGGAGGTCGTTGTTTGCGGTTTTGTACAGAAACAGCGGGATAAGGGAAATTTGATTTTTATTGATTTGCGGGACAGAACCGGCATTGTTCAACTTACCTTTGACGATAAAACCGAGCGTACCCAGTTCGAAAAGGCGAAATCAGTTCGTGCCGAATATGTGTTGATGGCAAAGGGAACGGTAAAAATCCGAGAAAGCGTGAACACCGAAATCAAGACCGGAGAGATCGAAGTTTTTGTGACTGATTTGCGGGTGCTGTCTAAGGCGGAAACACCGCCGTTTCATATTACGGATGACACCAACGTCAACGAAGAACTGCGGTTAAAATATCGCTATTTGGATTTGCGGCGCAATGAGATGCAGCGCACCATGATGACTCGTCATAAAATCGTGAAAGCGGCGAGAGATTATTATGATGAAAACGGCTTTATTGAGTTAGAAACGCCGATATTGATTAAATCGACGCCGGAGGGCGCCAGAGACTATCTGGTGCCCTCCAGAGTGCATCCGGGCAGCTTTTATGCACTGCCACAATCCCCTCAGCTTTATAAACAGCTGTTGATGCTTGCGGGATATGACCGTTATATGCAGGTGGCAAAATGCTTCCGTGATGAAGATTTGCGTGCCGACCGTCAGCCGGAATTTACCCAGATTGACCTGGAAATGAGTTTTGTGGATCAGGATGATGTCATGACGGTCAATGAGGGATTCATGAAGTATGTCTTTAAACGCATCTTGAATGTAGATATTCAGACGCCGTTCCGCAGATTGCGTTACGAGGAGGCGATGAATCGTTACGGCTCGGATAAGCCGGATACCCGTTTCGGTTTGGAGCTTTGCGATTTATCCGATTTGGTTGCAGATACCGAGTTTAAAGTGTTCCGCGGCGCTCTGGATGCCGGAGGAAGCGTGCGCGCGATTCTGGTCAAGGATGCGGCAGACCGCTTAAGCCGGAAAGAAATTGACAAGCTGACTGATTTTGTAAAAACGTATCGTGCGAAAGGATTGGCGTTTACCAGACTCACGGCGGACGGGGAAAGCTCCAGCTATGAAAAATTCCTGAGTGAATCGGAAAAGAATGCCATCAGAGAGCGACTTGGCGCAACGACAGGCGATGTGATTTTAATTGTAGCAGACGGATCCAATGACGTTGTTTATGACAGCTTGGGACAGTTGCGTTGCGAGCTGGCGAAAAAGTTGGAGCTGATTCCGGAGGGAGTATTTGATCTGCTTTGGGTGACCGATTTTCCGTTGTTTGAATACGATGAGGAAAATCATCGCTATGCGGCGAAGCATCATCCTTTCACCGCGGTTGCGGATGAAGATATCGATAAGATCGAATCCGATCCTGCTCATTGCCATGCCAAGGCATATGATATGGTGCTCAACGGTTGTGAAGTCGGCGGAGGCTCTATCCGTATCAGCAATCCGGAGCTGCAAAACAGAATGTTCCGGGCACTTGGATTTACCGAGGAAGAAGCGAATAAACGGTTTGGCTTCCTGATCGATGCGTTCCGTTACGGCGCGCCGCCGCACGGAGGTATGGCGTATGGCTTGGATCGTTTGGTCATGCTGATGCTGAACAAGGAATCCATTCGTGACGTCATTGCATTCCCGAAAGTGCAGAACGCGAGTGAGCTGATGTCACAATGCCCGTCAGAAGTCGATGACCAGCAGTTACAGGAATTGAACATTCAGATTATGAATCATGAAGCATGATAAAAGATATTGTGTGAATAATAATGTCTGCCGAGCAAATCGCGCTGTTGATTTGTCCGGCAGACATTTGTTATTGTACGGTTACTCATTATTGTCGGCTTGACAATGCAAATGATCCATGCTACAATGGAAACAAAAAAAGGATAAAATGTTTCCATTATGAAAGATCAAATTATTGAAGCATCCATTCGGAGCTTACAGCAGGAAGGCTTGCGGTTTTCGGTAGATGTATTGGCTGAAAAGCTAAGAATTTCAAAGAAAACGGTTTATAAATATTTCCCTACGAAAGAAGCACTTGCCTATGCCATGTATGAAAAATATTATCTGGACTTAAATGCAAAAATACAAGACATGACGCGGGAAAACGAGAATTCCCTGCCCGAAGATTTATTATGTTGTTATTTTGATTCTGCTAAAATGGTGCGCAAAGAAATTTTCAATAAATATTGCTTAAATCATGTGATCGGGGATTTTGCTTTACAACATCATTTAGATGTTTGGAATACAATAAAGCCCTATCTTTGCAAGAAAATGACAGATTATGAGGCTGAAATCTTTAAAGTAATTATAGACGGTGCGTTTGAACGAGCCATTGCCTGCAATGTCAATTCTGCCGCTGTTATCGGAATGTTGAGGAAAATAAAATGATAGTTGATATTTTAAGT
>JAQXIB010000129.1 GCA_029007575.1 Clostridiales bacterium
ATTTCCGTATAGTTATTCCTCAGATCTGAGCTTGGTCTAATATTTGGCATAGTGACACCTCTATATATAAATTCTATCAATATTATATCAATAAATCTGCAAAAAATCAATATAAAAAGGAGAAATTATGAACTCTCAAACAATTGTCATTCCCACAAACTATACTGACAGCGGCAAGCTGTTCGGTATGTTTGAAAAGCGCAATGCAATAGAAACGGTATGCCTTGCATTGCCGGTTATATTTTTGATTGTAATGCTGTCACCGTTTAGCATCCATGCTATCATCGAGCACTGCAATTTTGAGTGCAGTGAGGGGTTCGATCATGACAACAAAGGCTTTAAAGCAGTACAAAACGCTTTGAAGGGGCGGCTGTTTCCGGACGATGACCAGTTTGAATTATCACTCGGACTGTTTACCGTCCTCGATCCGGAGATGTCCTGCCATATCTATATTATGCCGGAAAGTGATGCGTCAGATTTTATGTTTCAAAAGCTTGCAGGAGAAGTGTAGAATCCTGTGGTTTGATAGGGGTACTAAATTTTGTTGCCAAATCCATGAAAAAGGGGCAAAAAGCTGCTCAGAGGAAATGTTAAAGCTGCTGTTTCTTATAATTGCTCGGTGAAATGCCGATGATTTTCTTAAATTGCTTGCTGAAATGATATTCGTCGTAAAAGCCAAGGTTGTAAGCGATCTCTTTGATACTAATCTCAGGGAAGATATCAAAGTATGAGATCGCTTCTTTTATTTTAAACTCCAACATATATTGGTGAATTGTTTTGCCTTGCACGGATTTGAATTTGGTTTCCGCCGTTTTGACCGACACATTGGTCATTTCCGCCAGTTCTTTATTGCTGAAAAATTTTTCGGGATTACTATGTATGATGTTTTTGAGCTTAGTGGCAATACCGACCCCTTCACTGTAACGATCGTTCTCTGCTAATTCGCACAGTAGCAGTTCAAAATATAGATCTGCTTTCCTTTGGTTGCCGGATAGCTTTTCGTTGATGATCTCCGCGAAGATTTTTTTGATGCCTTTGTGGTTCGCGGCGTTGATGAGAGTATCAACATATATATGATCGGAAGTAGGTGACTCCGCTGTGGGCAACAATGTTTCCCCTTTGTTGCGGGAAACGTGAAAATACATCGTTTTTGTTCCCGGCCGACAAGGAGATACACCAAAGTGAGTGTTGCCGCCTGTCAAAATGAGCAAGGAATCCTTTTTTAGCTCAAACTGCTCGTCGTTTTGTCCTATTTTCCATTCACCTTGAAGTACATATATAAAATCGTGCTCCGGCATGATCCTTTTCGGATGCACAAACGGAGCTGCATAAAAATTGATGTTTGCCTCGGTTACATGATGCATTGATTTTGTCGAAAACAGGGTTTCCATAAAAACACGCTCCGTAAACAGATTTTACTTTATTTTACATCTGCATTTCTTTTCTGTCAATTCAAAAAACAGGATAATTTTCTATAATTGGAATTATAAAAATGTCTACTGAAAAAATCCAAAACTTTGCCGATTCAAAAAATAGCGGCAAAATTCTTTGCTGTCATTGCTTTTGAATTATTCAGTGGGCATCAAACAAAGGCTTGTGAGGTGAAAAGGATGAAAATCTTCGGCAAAGGCTTTAATTTTTCACAGGACGGACCGGGAAACCGGTTGGTATATCACCTGCAAGGCTGCAATCTTTCTTGTCCATGGTGTTCCAATCCGGAGGGAATGGCTTTTGAAGGCGGCGTTGCTATCACGACAGAAGAATTGCTGCGAGAAGTGATAAGTTGTAAGCCTATGTTTTTCGATGGCGGTGGGGTGACCTTTACCGGAGGTGAATGTACCTGTCAATTCGATGCTTTGATAGAGGCGCTAATATCCCTGAAACGAGAGAGGATTCATACTGTCATTGAAACCAACGGTACTTCGCCGCGCTTGACGGAATTGTTTCCACTGGTGGACGAGTTGATCATGGACTGCAAGCATTATGACAACGATATTCATGAAAAATTTACCGGTATTGGTAACAAGCAGATCAAAACCAATCTGAAAGCAGCCTTTCAAAACCATCCTTGTGTGCTGATCCGGATCCCATTGATCGGTGGATTCAACGCTTCTGAGCAAGATATGGAACAGTTTGCCGCTTTGTTTTCCGAATTTGATACCTCAAATGTCCGTTTTGAATTGTTGCTTTATCACGAATACGGCAAAGACAAATGGGAAAAATGCGGAAAAACATATACAGTTCATAACGCTTTCGTTTCCGAAGAAGAACGAAAGCGTTGCAACGAGATTCTACATAACCATGGTTTACAGATTGTGCGTACATAAAAAGGAGGTCATCATATGAACAATATTGGAAGTGCAGAGAAAATTACTGCGATGGCGAAAGCCCTGTATCGGGAGGAAAAAGCGAAGAAACGGCTGGACGGCTGGTTTTTAGCGCGGGAAATTGTGTGTGATCACGCTGAGGAATATGTTGGTCTGTCTCGCGAGATGCGTGCCGCCAAGGAGTTGGAGGCGATTTTGCAAGAACTGCCATTGTCGATCAGCGACAACGCGGTGTTTGCGGGCAGTCAATCGGATGCGTTTGCCCGAAGTTATGCGCTGATCAATCCGGCGTTTCGTGTGGAAACTTTCTCCGGCTATTGTGATCCCACCGCTGTTTACGGGGATATTGAGCCTAATGAGGAATTCACGAAGGAGCGGATCGATCGAGTGCGCGAATTCACTCGTCAGGGAGATTATGTGCGTACCCTGTCAGAAGTGTATGACCAATACGAAGATTACACTGCTGAAGTGGCGTTTTTTATCGAGCAGGTGACCGGTCATATCATTCCGGATTTCCGTCCGGTGCTGGCAAATGGTATCACCGCAGTGATGGCAGAGTTGGATGCCCGCATCGGTACCGAAACAGATCCCGTGAAAGAAGATAACTACCGTGCTATGCGGCTGACGCTGGAAAGCACGATCTCACTTGCGCATCGCTACGCGGATATCGCCGCTGAGCAGCGCAAAACCGCTGATACAACGCGCGCCGCTCAGTTAGAACTGCTGGAAAAGACTCTGCGAAAAGTTCCCGAGTATCCTTGTGACACGCTGTATGAGGCTATTCAGGCGTTTATGCTGCTATGGGAGGTCATGTGCCTGGAGCAAGCGCCCAACCCCTTTGCGTTCTCGGTAGGAAATGCTGATCGTATTTTTGAGCCCTATCGTGCCAAGGAAAATCTATCCCGTGAGGATGCCGCGGCATTGTTTAAGCACTTTTTGGTATTCTTCAACGTGGGTGATCGTAGCTGGGCAATCTCCCAAAATCTCATCGTCGGCGGTCGCGACGTTGACGGCAACGATTTGACGTGCGAAAGCTCCTATGCGCTGATGGATGCTTATCTGGACATGAACTTGCCCCAGCCGATCCTGTCCGCCAAGTTACATAAAAACACGCCCGATGAGCTATATGCCGCCATGGGTCGGTTCTTCTTCTCACCCGGCGTGCTGACCCCCTCGCTATTCAACGATGATTCGGTGTTTCAGATACTCGCCGCCCGCGGTGTGAAAGAGGAGGACTTGGCGGATTACGCCGTGGCAGGCTGTCAGGAACCGCTGATTATGGGTAAAGACAACGGAAACACCACCAACAGTTGGCTGAATATGCCTAAGATACTGGAATTGACATTGAACGGCGGTCGGTCGCTTGTCACCGATCGCGTCATCCATGAAACACCTATGGTGCCCGCGACCGAGCTGCTTACCAACATCCGAGAACGATTCTATGAGACGCTGTCCTGGTATATCGACAAAATGTGTGAGGCGGCCAACGGCGCTTCTCGTGCCATCAGCTATTTGCCGGTACCCTTCCTCAGCGTGTTTATGGGCGGCGTGGAAAGCGGCTATGATATGCGCGACACCGTTCATCAAGGTACTTATTACAACGGCATATGATTTTTAATTCATGGACTCTTCTTATTGGAAGATTACTTTTTTGAAATCGATTAACTTTTTATTTTTCTTCATTAG
>JAQXIB010000130.1 GCA_029007575.1 Clostridiales bacterium
GGATATCCCTCATAATAATGAAATCTGCCCGACATAAACAAAATCTTTTTTCCGGCAAGCTCACCAAATACTAATTCTCCTTTATGAGAATCCACTGTGGACTGTGGAAAAAACGGAATCTCTCCATAAGGAATTCGTATAGCTCCGGGAAGATCATTCGCCATCTTTCCCAATCCGGAGCCCAATATCACTGCCATATCGGGCTGTACGATAATTTTTGAGCCGATATATTCCGCCGCCTGACGATAATCCTGGTACTGCATCTTTGCTTCTCCGTTTCTTGATACGATGTATAATATTTCCTTTTGCAATAACACAGGGCGCGGTAGATGGCCACGCCCTGTGTTATTGATTTACAAAACTTCGATTATTCTTCCGAGTCAATATTCTCTGCGTGGCAATCACAGACGCAATCACATGCACAACCGCCGTCGCAGCTGTCATTGTCAGAAGAATCGGCAGCCGTCGGAAGCTTAGAACCGCATTTTTGACAATAAAACGCTGTCTGCGGATTTTTTGTCTGACAGCATGGACACTCTTTTGCTTTCTGAAGCACCGCAATTTTATCATTGATTTTCTTTAACTCTGCCCGCTTTTCATCGATCTCCTCGATCAGCGATTCCAATAGTTCCGCATTTTCATAATGTGCCTTATTCATGCTGTATACTGCGCTGCCCAACTTTTCGTACAGCGCTTTGATATCGGTATTGACCTGCATTGCCGACAATTTCAGTTTAGAGATTTCCACCAATTCACCGGTTTTCTTTCCGGCAGCATTCGCAACTTTTTTTGCTTTTCCGAACAGTTCTTCCATCATCATAAACCTCATTTCTCCGCTGATCCGATTATTTTGTTTCAAAAAGCTGTAAATCAGCGGGTTTATCAGCTTTTTCATCAATTTCGATTACCGGATTTTCACCTATGATAAATAAACAATGTTTATTTATTCCAACCAAATCAAAAGAAATTTCGCACGATCGGCCTACATCCCATTTTTAACCCTATTATACCCGCAAAATATGAAATAAATATGAAAAAATCGATACATTACAAAAATTATCCAATAAATTCCCGAAGCAGAGAATCCGGCGGCACAATTTCTTTATCCAAATCATAAAACAGCTCCAACGTGTCCTTTAATTCGGTAAACTTTGCCTGATACTCGCAGTCCGGTCCCACATCTTCCAAGATAGGCAGAAGATAATGATGAAAAATCATCGGCTCATATTTATGCACCGAGTTGATCCAAAAATCGGCGGTAGTACGAAAAGGACGGATATAAATATCCTCTCCTTCCACCACGTGCTTCCACATCTTCATGGTGTTCGTCGGGCTGGAACCGCGAAAATGATAATCCCTGACCATCCGGCGGATCAGCCGAAGATTGCGGGAATTGAGAACAATTTTCCCGTCCAGCTCATATTCACTCTTCGGGCTGATATACAGCTTGCAGAAATTTTCACTATAATGATCCGCGGTAATAATCGGATTTAATGCATGGATTCCCTCGATGATCACCACAAAATGATCATCAATTTCCAAATCCACCGTTTTATCGCTCCGCATTCCGGTATTAAAATCAAAAATCGGAATCGACGCTTTATTCGTTTTCAGCAAATCCGAAAAAAAGGCATTCAAGCAGTCCATATCCAGCGTGCGGATACTTTCAAAATCCGGCATGCCATCCGCCAGCAGCGGCAGCTTATCCCGATCGAGGAAGAAATTATCGAGCGACACATAAACGGATTGAATGCCTATCTGATCCAGCTGTTTTCTCAGTTTGGAAGCCGTCGTGGTCTTGCCGGACGCCGACGGTCCCGCCAGCAGTACGACCTTATAACGTTCCTTATTGATTTTAATATGTTCCGCGATCTGTTCGATCTGACTGTAATAATCCTTTTCCGACTCCGCCACCAAAGCGTCCGGATCGGTTTGTGCCATTTTATTATACTGTTCCAGCGACAGACGTTTTTTCATGATTGCATTGCTCATAAAAGCTTTTCACCATTCCTTTTCTTTCTAAGATCACATCGAACCCATCTATATATTCATACGGATATTTATAATTAAATATTCGTTCGATTTTATGCGTATCCTGATCCACCAGCTTTGTCACCCCTGCGCCGCCGCAGGCTAATATGCTGTGTACTTCTTCCATCATATAAATATTATACAGGCCCTCATACCCCGGCTTGCAGTAGCCCACATTTTCGAGATTACCGGGCGTATTCTTCTGCTTATACAGATAATATGGCAAATACCCGGCATTTAACAGGGTGTCTTGCGCATAATTGACCATTTCTTCGATAGGATTCGCCAGTTCCTCCACCGAAAAAGATTTTTCGGCAAACAAGTTAGAAGAACGCTTGACCGACAGCGTATGAACAGTGATATTCTCAGGCGACAACGCAACCGCCTGATTGATGGTTTCGTAAAAGCCCTCGATCGTATCGGTCGGCAGTCCCGCGATAAAATCCATATTGATGCACTGATGCCCGACTTTTCTTGCCAGCTCATAGCATCGTATCACATCATCGGCAGTATGCTTTCTGCCGATTTGGAGCAACACACTGTCTTGAAAAGTCTGCGGATTGATACTGATACGGGACACACCCGCTTCCTTGAGTACCCTCAGCTTTTCTTCGGTGATCGTATCCGCGCGTCCCGCTTCCACCGTATATTCCTTGACACCGGACAAATCAAAATCCTGTTCGATCCTGCGGCACAGGAGTGCAAGCTGCGCCGCCGATAAGGTGGTAGGCGTTCCTCCTCCGAAATACACCGTTTCCAGCCGCAAACCCAACTCTTTGATCATTTGCGCGGTATGCTGCAATTCCCGATCAAGCGCATCCACATAATCCGGAAGCAGCTTCTGCGCGCTTTTGCTCGCAATGGAATGGGAAACAAACGAACAATAGCTGCACCGAGACGGACAAAACGGGATCGACACATATAAGCTGACCGAATTTTTACGGGATGCCGCAATAATCGGCTTTTGCAGGTCATATATCATATGACAGAGCTTGATTTTATCCGCAGATACCAGATAGTCTTCTGCAAAACGGCGGTCTGTTTCCGCAGCAGATATCCCCTGTTCCTCATCCCAATGCAGATTCTTGACCGGACGGATACCGGTCATAATACCCCATTTCGGACGCAATCCCGTGATTTGCGAAAGAATACGGTACACCATCTCGCACAGAAGCCGCTCGCAGTTTTTCTCATAGCGCACTCCATCATTTTCGATCTTTCTGTGTTGCCGGAGGCATATTCCGTTTGTCTTGACAACCACCAACAGCGACGTATGATGTTTGCCTTTTTTCTTTCTGGTGATCACCAGATCATCGCGATCAAAATCGGTGCTTTCGTACTCTAAGTTGATCTTTTGGCAATGATAAAACAGCTTGCAAATGCTTTCCAATTCATATTTATAGCGCTGTCCGATAAAAATCAGAGTCATAATTTCGGTATTTCCTTTCTGCCTCATTCCCGGCAGTCATCATTTCAGAATTCCGTGCCACCCAAATACGGATTGTATTCTTTCTCTGTCCGGAGTGTCGTTTTTTCTCCATGTCCGCTTAGAACGGTATAATCCGTTTCCAGCCGGCTGAGCTTTTGCAGGGATTGCTGTATTGCCGTGTAATCTCCGCCGTAAAAATCGGTCCTGCCGATCGAGCCTTGAAACAAGGTATCCCCCGAAAACATTGTCGTTCCGGTCAAAAATACCGATGAGCCTTTGGTGTGTCCCGGCGTGTGCATCACCCTCAAAGTAATTTCGTCCAATACGATCTGATCACCGTCCTCAAAAGTATGATAGGACGATACTGGCTGATAGGACATCCGAAACGGAGAAGCCAGATTCTTCACCGGATCTGCCAGCATCTCGGCATCCAAGGCGTGGATATACACTTCGGCGTTGGTACTGTCCTGCAACTGTTTGACCGCGCCGACATGGTCGATATGGCCATGCGTCAGCAGTATCTTTTTCAGGGTCAGCTTATTTTTTTGCAGATAGTCAAGGATTCTGTCCGCCTCTCCGCCCGGATCGATCACTGCGGCATTCTGACTATCCGACACCACGATATAGCAATTGACAGATAGCATTCCTACCTGCATGACGATTATTTTCATTTTGCGGTCCTTCCTTTCTGAAACCTGCCGTTTTTTATAACCCATCTTTTTTCGGAGCAAGCGCTACTTTCCGGAGCGTTCTACCGCGATGACACCCTCTACCTTCGACAATTTCTGGATGATGTTTTTTAATTGCTCAATACCGGCGATACCGATACTTACCACAATATTCAGATTGCCGTTTTTTAATTCTCTGGCGTTCAACTCATGAATCGGAACACGAAAATTTGCCAACGCCACCGAAATATCTGCGAGCAGTGAATTGTGGTTGTGCGCGATAATATCCAGGGTGGAACGATAGCTGACTGTGGTATCATCCGCCCAATGCACGTCGATCCAACGAGCTCGCTGCTCTTCGGTTGCTATGCCGTTAATATAATTGATACAATCCTTTTTATGCACCGAAACACCATGTCCTCTGGTAATGAAGCCGATGATATCATCGCCGGGCAACGGATTGCAGCATTGGGAAAACTTCACTAAGCAGTTGTCGATTCCTTCCACGATAACGCCGCTTGTACTTTTTTTGCGGGGAGTCGTGATGTCTGCAATCTCTAGCGGAGCCGCTGCCTGCTCATTCTGCTTCTGCAATTTTTGATAGTCTTCCTTGACGCGCGGCATGATCTTAGAAAGCAGAATACCACCATAGCCGATCGCCGCGTAAAAATCATTGATATTGTCGCAATGCTGCCGCTTGGCGATGGTCTCCACAAATTCTTCCTGCTCGGTTTCGGACAAATGAATATTATTACGCTTAAATTCCCGTTCCAGCTCCTGCTGTCCCGCTTCAATATTTTCCTCGCGTCGCTCCCGCTTAAACCACGCACGGATTTTGCTGCGCGCCTCACTGGTTTTCGCGATCTTCAGCCAATCCCGATTCGGCTCATGCGTAGGAGAGTTGGTGGTAATAATCTCAACGATCTGTCCGGTTTTGACCTGATGATCCAGAGAAACCATCCGCCCATCTACCCGTGCGCCGATCATCCGGTTGCCGACCTCGCTATGGATCGCATAGGCAAAATCCACGACGGTGGAACCGAGCGGCAGACTTTTTACATCACCTTTCGGGGTGAAAACAAAAACTTCCTCCGAGCCCAAGTCGGTCTTGATCGTTTTGACCAGATCCTCGGCATCCTCGGATTCCTGCTGACTTTCAATGATCTGACGAATCCAGGCAAGACGTTCCTCCATCTTTTCCTTGCCCTGAATGCCGGCCTTATATTTCCAATGCGCCGCAATGCCGTATTCGGCAGTATAATGCATATCCCAGGTACGAATCTGTATCTCAAACGGGATGCCCTCTTTCCCGATCACCGTGGTATGCAGCGACTGATACATATTCGGCTTCGGGGTGGAAATATAGTCCTTAAAGCGATTCGGTATCGGCGTAAACAAATCGTGCATGATACCCAAAATATTGTAGCACTCGATCACCGTCGAAGTGATCACCCGCACTGCATAGATATCATAAACCTCATCAAAGCCCCGCCCCGCCATATAAACCTTACGGTAAATGCCATAGAGACTTTTTACTCTGCCTTCGATATGCGGCTCCAGATTGTATTCTTTCAGGCGATCCTGAATCCGTTTTTTGATATCCTCAATAAATTTCTCCCTGGCATCTTTTTTCAATGCCAGCGTTTCTTCAATCTCGCGGCAGGCAACCGGATCCAAATAGTGAAGTGCGATATCCTCCAATTCCTCTTTGACCGCACGAATACCCAACCGATGCGCAATCGGCGCATAAATTTCCATGGTTTCCAGCGCGGTATCCCGCCGTTTTTGCGGCGATTTGACGCTCAACGTCCGCATATTGTGCAGCCGGTCAGCGAGCTTGATGATAATAACGCGGATATCCTGTGACATGGCAAGCAGCATCTTGCGGACATTTTCGGACTGCTGCTCCTCTTTGGTGGACAGCGGCACTTTTCCGAGTTTGGTAACCCCGTCGACCAGCAGCGCAATATTATTGCCGAACTGCCGGATAATGTCCTCCTGCGTGATCGGCGTATCCTCAACCACATCGTGCAGCAGCGCGGCAACCAGCGTTTCCGAGTCCATCCCCAGCTCTGCCAGAATATAAGCCACCGCAATCGGATGGGAAATATAAGGCTCGCCCGATACACGAGTCTGTCCCCGATGTGCTTTTTCAGCCAATTCATATGCCTCTTTAATTTTTTTTATGTCAAACGATCGTTCGGATTTTTCCAGATAATCGTTCAACATATCAAACGTATAGGTCATTGATACCATGCCTTTCCTGCACTGATTACACTAAATTTGACTTAACCTTTGCAAAATTCCGGAGCTGTTCAAATCCACTCGCTGTACCTGCTCCGGCACAGTAATATCATTTCCGAGCGGAGACATTTCTATCAGCCGGAGTTCATTTAGAATATCCAATATAAAACGGAACTTGCAATAATTCAGCTTTGTTCCCATGATTTTCATATAGAGCAATTCCACATCCTGATGAAATCCCCGATTCTTTTTTAACAGCTGATAAAGGAAGGCGATCTCATCCCGCGATGGCAAAATCCTACTTTTGAGCTTGGCGTCAACAGGCTCGCCCAGAGATAGTTTTTCATAAGTCATTTTTGCGCTGAAAAATTTAGATTCCGGGAAATCGGCCGGACGGATATCCTTGATTTTCACCGACACGCTTTTCCGTCCGTTATATTCGTTCACTCCCACCGAAGCCACCAAGTCCACGACATTCCCGAGCTCATAGCAAAAGCGATCGGTACTCATGCCGAAATAAAGTCCCTGAAAGCTTTTCTTATTTCCTGTTTCAAAAGTAATTTTGAGGTGTTTATTCTCCGAAAGCGGCGCAATCGACGAAATTTTTACCTGCTTTATCAAAAAAATCGGAGCCTGATTCTCTGCGCCGAACGGCTGCAGCATCTCCAACTGTTCAATATTTTCGACCGTCATCTCTTCTGCGGTCAACGTTCTGTCAATCATGTATGTATACTGCGGCATTTCATCAAAATATTCCCGCGCATACCGATTGATTTCCCGGGAAAAAGCCTCGATATTCTCCGCAAGCAGGCTAAAACCCGCCGCCTGCTTATGCCCGCCGTACTTCGTAAGCAGTGAGCTGCAGGCCGTTAACGCCTTAAACAGCGAAAAATCCCCGAAGCTGCGTGCGGAGCCGGTCGCTTCATCGCCGTCTATCGAAATCAACAAATTCGGTTTGGAAAATCGCTCCAAAATCTTTGCTGAAACGATCCCGATCACACCATGATGCCAGTTTTCTCCGGCAAGCACCAAGACACGTTCCTTGAGCTTTTCGGGATGAGCGGACAGCATTCGCTCGATATCTTCCATGATCAGCGTTTCCTGCTGTTGTCGCTGTTTATTCAATTCATTGATTTGCTGTGCCAACTCCGCCGCTTCTTCCTCATTTTCGCAAAGCAGCAGTTTCATTGCAAGGCGGGCAGAGCCCATGCGCCCGGCCGCATTAATACGCGGAACAATCCCAAATGCAACATTTTCTGCCGTTAGAGTCTTATCCCCCAGTCCTGCCAGCTCCAGCAGCGCATTCAGCCCCATATTTTCGGTATTCTGCAGCATCTGCAGACCGCGCTGCACCAGCTTGCGGTTTTCACCGGTAAGCGGTACTACATCGCCGATCGTGCCAATCGCCGCAAGATCCCCAAAGTACTCAACGGCACTGTCCATATTACCGTCCTCTAACGCCGCGACCAGCTTCAATGCCACCCCTGCACCGCAAAGATAACGGTAAGGACTATCGCAGTCTTTTCTGTGCGGATCGACTACTGCCACCGCGTCGGGCAAAGCATCTCCAGGCTGGTGATGGTCGGTAATCACGATATCCATTCCCAGGCGTTTCGCCAAGCCCACTTCCGCAATGGCCGAAATGCCGTTGTCCACCGTCACAATTAATTGAACGCCCTGCTCCGATAAGCTCTGTACCGCCGCCGCATTCAGTCCATATCCTTCCCCATCGCGCTCCGGTATATAGTATACCACATCTGCCCCGATCGAAACAAAATACTGATATAAAAT
>JAQXIB010000131.1 GCA_029007575.1 Clostridiales bacterium
TATGTCGCTCAAACCGATCAATGAATTGTTTTACTATCCGCCTCGTATTTTTCCGGAGAGGCCTACACTCGATAATTTTCGTATGCTCTTCAATTTGATGAAAACCACATGGGTTCCTTTTGAGCGGTATGCGTTTAATACGGTCTTTATTACCCTTGCCACTACGGTAGGACATGTTGTACTGGCTTCTATGGCGGCTTATCCGCTGGCAAAAATGAAAATCCCTTTTGTCCGCTTGTTTAACAATCTTATTTTGTTGTCACTGATGTTTGTTTCGGCAATTAACGATATTGCCAATTATCTGACCATTACATGGCTCGGCTGGCTGGATACTTATCTTGCCGTCATTATTCCTAACATAGGCGCTTCTTTGGGCTTGTTTATCATGAAAAACTATATGAGTACCATTCCGGATACTTTGTTGGAAGCGGCTCGGATCGACGGATGCTCCGAAAGCGGAATATACTGGCGCATCGTCATGCCCCTTGCCAAACCGGTCTGGCTGACTGTCGTGATCTTGATGTTTCAGCAGATTTGGTCCCAGAACAACTCTCAGTATGTATACAGTGAGCAACTGAAAACGTTGCCCTATGCCTTGACACAGATCACCAGCGGCGGTATGGTTCGCATGGGAGCGGCACAGGCGGTCGGTGTACTGATGTTGTTGGTTCCGGCTGTGGTATTTATGTTCAGCCAAACACGGATTATTGATACGATGGCGACCTCCGGCATGAAAGAATGAGTCTGTGCCGGCCGACACACTCCTTTAGAAAAGAAAGGTGGATTACATGAGAAAACGGACAGCACTTTTTCTGGTTACGGTGCTACTGTTCTGCTTTGGTACCACGGTGTCCGCTTCGGATGTGGGCAACTCCTATTTATACTCTAAGACCAATGAGGGTATTATGGATGTGTATGCGCCGCAAGCCTATTTACCCCAGACAGTTTATGATGCCGATACACTTTCGGTTGAACTGAAACAGCCCGAGGATCTGGCATTGTCCGGGGACGGAGGATTTTATCTCTGTGATACCGGTGTTAATGCGATTTATCAGTTTGATGCATCATTTCGGTTGATGAGAACGATAAAAAACTTTGAAAACGGACAGAAAACCGACAGCTTGAATCAACCTACCGGAGTCTGTGTAAACAGCGAGGGAAATTTGTTTATTGCCGACGGAGGCAATCAGCGTGTTGTTGTGCTTGATAAAGAAGGCAAGCTGGTTAATATCATTGATAATCCGCAGGCGGATTCAAATATTTTATCACAAGATTTTGTCTTCGTGCCGCAGAAGCTGGCAGTAGATGACTCTAATCGACTGTTTGTGCTATGTAAAGATGTCTATGAGGGAATCCTGCAATTTTCCGAATCAGGCAGCTTTATCGGATATATTGGCAGCAACACAGTTGTCCCAAACGCCATTGAGGTGCTTTGGAAACGTATCATGAGCAAAGAGCAGAAAAGTAAGATTGCAGATTTTGTTCCGGTAGAATACACTAATATTTCATTGGATTATCAGTCTTTTCTTTATGCGGTTACTTCGGTAAAAAACGTAGATTCCCCAATCCGCCGTTTGAACCCATCGGGTAATGATGTATTGGTTCGCAGTCCGATCAACGGAACCGAAAAAGTAGTGGGGGATGAACTGTATGTTTTATACAGTAATCTTTCCAGTGTGACGACCGGACCTTCTTCCTTTGTGGATATCACCTCGGACAATTACGGAAACTATTATGCACTGGATGGTAAGCGGGGAAGAGTCTTTGCGTATGATGTTGACGGGAACCTGCTTTATGAGTTCGGTGCGCTCGGAACCGGACAGAAAGGTGCCTTGGAGTCTCCGTCTGCCATTTTATATGATCAGGATTATTTGTATGTTGTTGATCGTACGCTGTGTCAGGTGATTCGATTCGAGCCTACTGATTACGCATTGCTGATTCGTTCGGCAATGGAGGCGTATTATCAGCAAGAGTATGAGCAATCAGTCGATTTATGGCAGCAAGTGTTGACGAAAAACAGCTATTTCGACTTAGCTTATGTCAAGGCGGGCTGGGGGCTTTATCGCTTGGGACGATATGAAGAGGCGATGGAAAGCTTTAAGGCAGCCAATGCAAAATCCGGTTATTCCAAAGCCTATGAGCAATATTCTGCTGCATGGCTGGATGAACATTTCACAGCCGTGGCATTGACAGTGATCGGCGGAGTGATTTTGCTGGTAATTATTATTGTCTTGATTTATCACTATCGGAAGAGAAAACGCCGACATTCTGCCGGATAAGCGGCGATTTTGCAAACCAGCACGGAAGGAGAGCTTCTCTTGAAATTTGCCATGTATGTTCTGCGCCATCCCATTGACGCTTTTTGGGAGATACGTTTTGAAAAAAAAGGCAGCGTTAAAGTAGGATGTATCCTGTTACTGCTTACTCTTGCAGCCATGGTGTTTAATCGGCAGGCACGCGGTTTTATTTTTAACAGTAACTATAATGTGCCGTTGGATATGCTGTATCAGATTGAAATATTGATACTGCCGGTGCTATTATTCAGCATCTCT
>JAQXIB010000132.1 GCA_029007575.1 Clostridiales bacterium
GTATACGGTGCCGCTGCAAGCTGCACCTGTTCCATAATTTCTTCTTGCAGCTCTGCTCCGGTCAAGCCGGGCGTAATATTGACAACTGTACCGAAAACCAATTTGGTGGTTTCCTTGGTCGCTTCATACTGGCTCAATCCCATCTGAATCATAATATAGGCAAGCAGCAATCCTACCAGCATTTTGGCAAGCGCTTCGATCAACTGGGAAATTGCCGTCGGGTACATATTCCGCAAGCCTTCGTAATAGCCACGGTACGCCGACATGATACAGCCGAAAAATACAGCGGGTGCAATCACCACCACCGACCACAATGCGCCGGCGGATTTCTGCATAGTTACAAAAGGCTTGGCAAAAACCGCAATAATAAGCATGGCGATAAAGCCGACAACCAAAAATGTCAAAAGTGCTAATTGAAAAATTTTCCTGCTGTCCCGATAGCGTCCTCGTGCCGATGTTTCCGCAACCATTCTCGAAACCGCCACCGGCAAACCTGCTACACAAACTGCATAAATCGGGGTAAACAAATTATAGGCAGAAGCAAAAAAGCCCGAGCTGACGCCCCCTACAAGATTGGCAAGCGGAATTTTAAACAGCGCGCCGATGACTTTTACCAACACCGTAGCAGCAACCAGAATAAACGCACCCTGCAAAAAATTCTGCTTTGCGCTTTTCTTACCCAAATCATGCACCTCCCTGTCAACTGTTTATATACATATCGCAATGATTGCAGCGTCATTTCAAAGTACACTTTATCATACCACTATTTCGCAATAAAAACAATCATTCATCCAAATTTTTAAGAATTTGTTTATTACACCGCTTCACAGCCGCCTTTACTTTTTCAATATCAATGGTATGAAACTCTCCGTTGTGATACAAAATTCTGCCGTTGACCACCGTCATCATGACATCGGTTCCCTGTGCCGCGTAGACCAAATCGTTTAGCTTATTATGAGAAGGATACCAATACGGCTGATCACAATTCAGAACCGCAAAATCAGCTTTATTACCGACCTTCAAGCATCCTGTATCCGGTCTTCCCTGCGCAGTTGCGCCGTTTTTCGTCGCGTATTTCATGACCTCTGCCGGCGGACATACCGCCGCGTTTCCGGTGATTCCTTTCTGTAAAACAGAAGCTAACTTCACTTCTTCCAGCAGATTTAAATTATTGTTGGAAGCGCAACCGTCCGTACCGAGCGCAATATTCACGCCTTGTTTCTGCATATCAACGATCCGCGCCACGCCCGAGCCCAGCTTTAAATTGCTGACCGGGCAATGCGCTGCCGTGACCTTTTTCTGTGCCAGAATGGAAATATCCTCATCGGTCAGATAGACGCAGTGCGCCGCCGTAGTCGGATTGTCGAAAACGCCCATCTTTTCCATATATCTTGTCGGCGTAGCCCCATGCCGACCGATGCACTCATCAAATTCCTTTTTGGTTTCCGCCAAATGGATATGCATATTGCATCCCAGTGATTGTGCATATTCCGCCATCGCCGACACCACTTTCGGTGTGGAGGTATATTCACCGTGGATGCACATATCCACTTTTATTCTGCCGTTGCCCGCATTATTCCAATTTTCATATAATTCCCTGCTCTCCCGAAAAGACTGCAAATCCGAAAGCGAGGAATCGTCAAAGCAAAGCACGCCCCTGCTGATATTCGCACAAATTCCGCTCTCCAAGGCGGCTCTCGCAATTTCAGGGCAAAAATCATACATCTCGGTAAAGGAAGTCACGCCGAACATCAGCATTTCCGCAATTCCCAAAAGAGAGGCATAATAAACGCTTTCCGCATCCAGTTGATGCTCATAAGGGAAAATCCGTTCATTCAGCCACCTGTCCAACGGCAGATTTTCTCCGTATCCGCGCAGCAGCGTCATGGGAACATGCGTATGAGTGTTGATAAGACCCGGTATCATCAGCTTGTTTTTTCCGTCAAATGCTTCTTCCGAGCCGATTTCGGGCATTGGGTCGCCGATATAAACGATCTTATCCTGCTTGATTTGAACATATTGATGTTCCCGTATTTGAAACATCTCATCTAAGATGGCAATATCTTTAAAAATCATCGTTTTTATGTTCTCCTGTCCGTTTCGTCCTAGTCCTCATCCCGACGAATGATTTCTGTGATCAACGCGATAAACTGCGCCGACACACGGTTAGCGACTTCTACCACTTCGTCATCGCTGATGGGCTGGCTTAAGATTCCTGCCGCCATATTGGAAATGCAGGAAATCCCCAGCACCCGCATGCCGCATTGATTGGCGGCAATTACTTCGGGGACGGTAGACATACCGACCGCGTCCGCGCCCAGCACCCGAAGCGCCCGAATTTCTGCCGGCGTTTCAAACTGCGGTCCCGGCATATACGCATACACGCCCTGTCTGAGACCGATACCGCAGGCTTGCGCCGCTGCCAGCGCCGTATTCCGAAACCGTTTATCATAAGCCTCGGACAAATCAAAAAAGCGCTGTCCGAATTCGGGAATATTTTTTCCTCTGACCGGGCTTTCATCAAAAAATTTAATATGGTCGGTAATCAGCATGAAGTCGCCCGGCGCAAAGCCTTCATTGATACCGCCGGCGGCATTGGTGACGATCAGCCTTTTGATTCCCAACAGATGGAACACGCGAATCGGGATCACCGTTTGCTCTAACGGATATCCCTCATAATAATGGAATCTGCCCGACATAAACAAAACTTTTTTCCCTGCAAGCTCTCCGAACACCAATTCTCCTTTATGAGAATCCACGGTAGACTGGGGAAAAAACGGGATTTCCCGATAAGGAATCCGTATTGCTCCGGGAAGCTCATTTGCCATTTTGCCCAGTCCGGAGCCCAATACCACTGCGATATCCGGCTTTCCTGTCAGTTTGGAATTGATATATTCCGCCGCCTGACAATAATCTTGGTACTGCATCTGCGTTTCTCCGTTTCTTGATATTTTTCCGTTGCAACAATACAGGGCGCGGTAGCTGGCCACGCCCTGTGTGATGAATTGACAAAACTTCGATTATTCTTCCGAATCAATATCCTCTGCATGGCTGTCACAACCGCAATCACACGCGCAACCGCCGTCACAATCGTCATCATCAGAGGCATCAGCAGAGATCGGAAGCTTAGATCCGCATTTTTGACAATAAAATGCAGTCTGCGGATTCTTCGTCTGACAGCACGGACATTCTTTTGCCTTTTGCAGCACCGCAATTTTATCATTGATCTTCTTTAACTCTGCCCGCTTTTCATCGATCTCCTCAACCAATGACTCCAACAATTCCGCATTTTCATAATGCGCCTTATTCATGCTGTATACTGCACTGCCCAACTTTTCATACAGCGCTTTGATATCGGTATTGACCTGCATTGCCGACAATTTCAGTTTAGAGATTTCCACCAATTCACCGGTTTTCTTTCCGGCAGCATTCGCAACTTTTTTTGCTTTCCCGAACAATTCTTCCATCATCATAAACCTCATTTCTCCGCTGATCCGATTATTTTGTTTCAAAAAGCTGTAAATCAGCGGGTTTATCAGCTTTTTCATCAATTTCGATTACCGGATTTTCACCTATG
>JAQXIB010000133.1 GCA_029007575.1 Clostridiales bacterium
CAGCGCCATGCCAAGGTATTTCTGCGTCATACCCCGCATCGTGCGGAAAAAGTGGATGCGTTCACCAATCGCCATAATAGCCATCTCCTGTGTCGGTTGTCTTTGATAACGAGTATAGCAGATATGTTTAATTTCGTCAAGGAAAATCTAAGCAAATTTATTTAATATTTTCCTGCAAACCAGCTTGACTTAAGCTTATATGTATAGTACAATAGTTGTAAGCTAAGCATATTAGCTTAATTCATAGAAATTTTACAATTAGGATAGTCAACAAATGCAGAAAAAATGTCCGTTGTAAAGTGAGGGGGTAAAATCCAAAAGCCGCAAAATTGAATGACCGTCCAAGGGATACTTTCTCCGGGGAAGCAGGCGATGAGACGAGCGTGCCAAAGAGGAAAGAAAACGGCACAGCGCCGAAAAGGGTTGCCTGCCAGAGTCCTGCGGATAGAACGGCAGAAGAAATCAACCACAAATCAGGAAAGGAAGGTATTTTGCCTATGGCAGAACAGTCGTTTATGAGAGTTGAAGAAGTGGCGCAGGAATTGGGCGTGTCCAAGTCCTATGCCTACAAAATCGTGCAGAAGCTCAATCAGGAGCTGAAAGAAAAGGGATACCTGACCATTTCAGGGCGGGTAAACCGCAAGTATTTTCAGGAAAAAATGATTTAATTGGAACTGGTCCGTGCTGGCTTCATAATAAAGCGGCTGCTGAGTTAGGCGCACGTTTACCTGATTGGATTTGGTGGAATACGGATAAGCCGCCGCGCCGCCATCAGACGGTAAAGGATATTGTTGAGGAAGACGTTCCGTTTGACAAGGACGATGTTTTGAAACTTGTGCCAGAGCGCCATAAAGAAAAACTTGACGCACATGAGACAATTTATGCTACAGGCTATCGTCGCACTAGACACGGTGAACAGCAGTTGGAACTGCGTTGCGATGGTATTGCTGGATGCTTACGGACTCCAGAGGGCGGTAGCAGTAAACAGTATTTAGTTGTCAAGAAGGGCAGATCAACTCACGCAAGACTTCTAACCGTTCGGGAAGCTGCAAGATTGATGGGTGCGCCAGATACTTTTAAGCTGCCTGGAAGTTATAACGACGGTTACAAAGCAATGGGCGACGCCGTAGCTATGCCAGTGGCTCAATTTATTGGAGAAAGGTTTTTAACGAAAATTGCGGAGGCGATTTACAATGACTAACCCCGAAACTCGATTGAGAGCTTTTCAAGCTGAAAATAACATTTTCACGAAAGGTCCGCTTTCGCTCGTCATTCAGTTTACTCGATTGGTACGAGATCAAACTTTCCCCCTCAATCCCGATGACTTTCAGACAAGCGGAAAAGGACAGGTCGCAGGGCTAGGCGGCGGGAACTTAAAAAAGATTTTGAAAGAGCATGGTATTACCCAACAGCTTTCTGCGGAAGGAGGACGCACGAGCCGCGGCAGCATGGGCTTGATGATTAAGTATGTCGACTTTTTGAACGCGTGGAACACAGAAGAAACCGTTGACTTCACAGAGGTCGAAGATTTTTGGGCAGAGCAAGTTCGCGAGTATTTCAGAAATCAGCCTTTTGTTCTGACAGCGGATACGTCCAAAACAATCGGTGCAAACTTGGACGAACTTTTCGAGCAGGCCAGGAAACGTCAAAAACAAAATCCCGGAACGCAGTATTTAGGAACTGTTTTGCAGCATCTTGTCGCTGCTAAGCTATGTTTAATTATGCCAGATAATTCATTCGAGATTCATGGTGCATCCGTTGCTGACGGTCCTACAGATCGTAACGGTGATTTTGTCATTAATAATACGATTATTCATTGCACGACCATGCCCGGTGCGCTGTTAATCGAAAAATGCAAAGCCAATTTACGTAGCGGAACGCATCCGGTAATTATTACAATCTTTGATCGCGTACATACCGCTCTAAACCTTGCCGAAGACGCTGGACTCGCTGGACGTGTTGAAGTTTGGGATATTCAGCAACGTAGACTATAAAACGGCAATATGCTACTTTCTGATTTTCACTATGGATTATCTTGGATACCACATTTGACAACCTTCGCTGAGTGGCAACGCTATGGCAACAAAAAATCAGATAGCCCATGCTACCTGAATAATGAAAGCAATACAAATAATCTGTGCTAAATCCCATAAGCAAACTTGTTTAGAATAGGCTTGCCAGGAGCGAGTGGGAATGATTGCAGGAAACCGTCGATCCATTGCATTGCAATGGATCGACGGTTTTTTCATTCTCCATGCCATTGATGACGGAGATGACAGCGTGCAGCAGAGGGACGGACTGGCCGCACCGGTCGCCTACTTCGTC
>JAQXIB010000134.1 GCA_029007575.1 Clostridiales bacterium
GACAGCACCAATGCCAACGCGAAAAAAAGCCCCATCGTTGTAATATATTGCACTTTTTTCATCATCGGAACCTGCCTTTCCGAAAAGCGTTTTCCATTTGATCGGGCTATTTATCCCGCAATTCCGTCCACTCCGGTTTCATTTCCGTTTCCGCCGGTGATTTTGACGACAATACGGTTGGGCAGACAAACTGCCGATTGCCCCACTTTGCTGATAAAACCGGTTCTGACGCAAATTTTGTCGGGGCAATCGGTTTCTAAAAAGCGGATTTGATTGTCTTTTAATTCCAGCTGAATCGATGCATCTTCATCGAGCACAATGACATTGTCGGAAGCAGGAAGCGCAATCGTTTCGATCAATTTGCCGTCACGGACAATCTCGATTTTTTTTGTTTCCGGCTGCGGCGCAAACATCATCCAACCCCAGACGCCGAATGCGGCAAGCAGAATGATTGCCACCACTGCAATATCCGACTTTCGGAAAAAGACGCGTTCCGGAAGACCGTCCGCTTTCTTTATCGTCATTTCTCGCTTGCGTTTCCTTTCCATGAGATAATTCTGCCCAATAGGATTATTCTGCCAATTGATAGGTTTCGGTATTGGTCAGCTTAAAATTGCGCTTCATGCCTTCCGAAACATAAACCTTCATTTCTTTGTCCACTGCAATGATATCAAATTTATCATTGTCAAGATTTTTGAGTACTGCTTCCTTGCCCGCTATAAAGAAGGTGGTGGAAAGAAAGTCCGCCAAAGCTCCTTCTTCGGTAATGACGGTGACCGCTATCAAATCTGTTTCCGCCGGATAGCCGGTTTTTGGATCCAGCACATGATGATATCGCTTGCCGTCCTGCTCAAAATATCGCTCATAATCTCCGGTTGTCGCAACTACCTTGCCGGGAGCGGTCAGATTGCCCATCAAATCATTTTCTCCGCCTCTCGGATCACGCAGTCCGATAATAAAAGCGGTGCCGTCCGGTTTTGTTCCGAAGGAATAAATGTTTCCTCCCAAAGAGAGCAACCCCGAATCCAAACCCAGTTCCTGATATTTTTGCTTTGCCAGATCGCAGGCATACCCTTTGGCAATGCCGCCTAAATCAATCTCCATATACGGATTAGTGAGCTTTGCCGTTTTTTTCTCATCGTTGAGTGACAGCTTTGAGATGCCGACCCGCTTTAAATAGCTTTTGATTTCAGAATCCGCCGGCACGTGCGGAGAGTCCGATGTGATTCCCCAAAGCTTGACCACCGGGCCAATGGTGATATCGAACATCCCGTTTGACTGAGAACATAATTCTTTGCTGCGTTTCAAAAGCTGATACGTTTCGTCCGATACCGTCACAGCCGATACTCCGGCACTGTTGTTTACCTTTGAGATTTCAGAGTCCGGCAAATGCATCGAAACTTTTTTCTCAAATTCGGTCAGGTAGGAAAACATCTCCTCCAGCTTCTGCTTCGCATCCGCCGATTGATCATAAGTAGTCTGTTTCACAAAGGTATCCATCATAAATTTTTCAGCCGAGACCGCGTTATACTCCATCTTTGTTGGCTGATTTCCCTGCTTTTTCAAAGCAAACATGGTCGCAATGGCAGCCGCGGCCAACAATACAAAAAGGATCGTGATCAGATACAAATATTTGTTTTTGGATTTTGACATCATTATTCTATAATCCTTTCCGTTTTACTGCTTTCTGAATTTCCGCGCATATCGTACCATTTTTCACACAAACTAATATCGCGACAACGCATTGATACAGTAAAATATTATATCTACTGACGACATAATATTATTTTATCACAGAAATGCAATATAATGCAATAACAAGAAATGATTTCTAAGGCTTTATTTTACTGTAAAAATGTCGTTTACCCATTTATTCACAGCTGACTGCCTCTATTCGCAGGACTGGCATGGATGAAAACAAAAACAGATAAAAAGGATGGTTATGTAATGAAAAAAAGAATTGTTTCTGCCGCTCTGGGAGCTATGTTAATAACAGCCGTATTCGCCGGATGTAATAATAATTCCAATACGTTACAGGACGGCACCTATCACGCACAGATGAAGGAAGCAAGCCACGGCTGGACCGATTATGTAGAGATCACAGTAAAAAACGGCAAGTTTGACACTGTTGTTTACGATGCGAAAAATGATGCCGGGGACAAAAAATCGCAGGACGAGGCTTATAAAAAAAGCATGATGGAAGGCAATAAAAATGCCGGAAAAGCAGAGACTTATCCTGCTGATTACTCCAAAAAGCTGGCTGACAGCTTGCTGGAAAAACAGGACATCAACCAAGTAGACACCGTTGCCGGCGCCACAAGCTCCTCCAAAAACTTCAAAGCCATGGTGGAAGCCTTAAAAAGCAACATGACAAAAGGAAAAACAGATACGGTATTGGTAGACACTCCCACCGAATAGGCAGCAGCCGGAGCTGCATAGTGTTAGAAAAGAGGGCATTGCGCTTTGACACAATGCCCTCTTTCTATATTTATTGCTTTTTCAATCAAGCGTGTTTGCCTACTGCCAGATCCTCGTTCATCACATTTTCAATCGCTTCGGATGCGATCGTTACCCCGCGCTCACTCTGCGTATGCTGTTCGCCGCTGTGACGTCTGAAGCACAGCTTGAGCATAATCGGACACAACACCGAGGACAGCACGATAAGAAAGATGGTAGCCACCAGCGGATCAATGCCGGCAAGCGTGCCGTTTTCATAGTAGATCAGGCTCTGACCGGTAGCATAGACAGCCAGCGCCACTTCTCCCCGCGCGATCATGCCGCAGCCTATCGTCAGCGATTCTTTCCCGCTGTAACGGAACAGCCGAGCGACACCTCCGCAGCCTACCACCTTGCCGATCACACCGACAACCACAAATACCAGCGCAAACAACAATCCGGATAAACGAAAATGACTGAAATCCGCACTGATTCCAATATAGGCAAAAAACATCGGGGTAAAGATCATATATCCGCTGACGATCACTTTTCGGTCAACAAAGGAAGTATCATCCAAACCGCTTAGCATCAGCCCTGCCATGTAGGCACCGGTAATCGCCGCGATTCCGAAAAATTCCTCGGCGCAATAAGCGTAAAAAAAGCACATTGCCAGCGCAAAAATGCTGGTGCGCCGCTTGTGGGGATACACTTTAACAAAATGCTGAAAGAATTTTCGCAGCAAAAGTCCGGCGCCTATTGTAAAAATAAAAAATCCTAACGCTTTCAGCAACGTGATGCCGATATTGCCGCCGCCCGACGCGCCGGTAATCAAACTCAGCACAATGATTCCGAGTACATCATCAATAATGGCGGCGCTGAGAACGGTGGTGCCTACTTTGGAATTTAACTTGCCCAGTTCCCGCAGTGTCTCCACCGTGATACCTACGCTGGTAGCGGAAAGGATACAACCAATGAACAGCGCATTCATCAGTTTTCCGGTATTAGCTGCCTGACCGATCCCGCCCATAAACAGGAGTGCGCAAAGTGTACCAAGTGCCGTCGGCACAACAACCCCCGCCGCAGCTATCGCAGTCGATGCCGCTCCGCTTCGTTTCAGCTCCTTAAAATCGGTTTCCAGACCGCTGGAGAACAAGATGAAAACCACTCCGATTTGTGAGAAGCTTTGCAATACATCCATTTCCGCTTCGCTCGGATTGACGATCCCGCCAAAGCCCGGAATCAAATGATTTAGTATCGCCGGTCCGATCAACAGCCCCGCGATGATCATTCCGACCACCTGCGGCAATCCGAGCTTGCGCGTCAGCATACCGAGCAGTTTTGTACAC
>JAQXIB010000135.1 GCA_029007575.1 Clostridiales bacterium
TCAAGAGCGCTCCGAACTTGACGCACTCCCGCAGAAGGTTGTCCTTCGCCGTCTCGATCGCCGCGTACTGGTCGCTGACGCGCTGCTGATAGGTGGAACTGTGTTTTATATTCGCTTTCCGGATTCAAAACCTCCTGTAAAGCTTTGTTCAGCTCTCCCGTCCCCAAACCGCCCTTTCGTGAGGGGCAAAGTACCTGTATATTTTCGGACGGAGAAAAGCCATAGCTGTTGGGCAATCTGCGCGAAACCAAATCCACCACCAGCTCCTGCGCGGCAGTATAGCTCCCGCAGGGCAGGAAAAAGAAATCATTATCTTTTACGGTCAAATCAGGAAATGTTCCCGCAACAATCTTGTGCGCGTTGGTCACGATTAAGCTTTGCGCCGCCTGCCTGAAAATCTCTTTGAGCTGTACCGTCGGGATGCATCCGCAATCAATAAAATCGCGCAGAATATTTCCGGCGCCCACCGAAGGAAGCTGATCCGAATCGCCGACCAAAATCAGCTTGCAATTCGGTTTGAGCGCGCGCAGCAAGCTCTCAAACAGCAGCGTGTCGACCATTGACATTTCATCCACCACTACCGCGTCACTGTCAAGGGGATTCTCGCTGTCATGCACAAATTTCAGCTGATTGCTGTCGCTACGGTCGACTTCCAACAAGCGATGGATTGTTTTCGCCTCTCTGCCGGTCACCTCAGAAATTCGTTTTGCCGCCCGACCGGTAGGCGCCGCAATGCTGACCGTTTTCCCGCTTTCCTCCAAAATAGTAATAATCGCGTTTAGCGTGGTTGTTTTTCCGGTTCCCGGCCCGCCGGTCAGAATCAGAATGTCATTCTCGTCAGATTGCCGAATTGCCTGCTTCTGCAGCTCGGCATATTCGATGCCGGTCTGCTCCTCGATCTGTTTGATTTTCTCCTCGATATCAGTGCTGTTATCGAAGCGCACCCGGGTCATGAGAGTGATACGCTCGGCAATGTACTGTTCCGCAAGATAGAGATTTGCCAGATAAATATAATCTTTATTTCTTTTGAGGCAGTAAAGCTCTTTATCGTTTATTTCTTCTTGGATTGCTTCGGTCAGCAGTCGATCCGGTAATTGTAATAACGATGCCGCCTGCTCCAAGAGCTTGTCCATCGGCAAGCAGGTATGACCCGAACGAAGATTGCGGCGCAACACAAAATTGACGCCGGCTTTGATGCGCTCTTTGGAATTGTCGGGTAAATTCAGATCGGTGGCAATGGTGTCGCAAAGCGAAAAATCAATATCGATATCATCACAGCAAAGCACATAGGGATTGCTTTGAATCAGCTCCAAGCCGATAGCGCCCCATGTTTTCCATATCGCAATACTTTCGGACGGGGTAATACCGTATTTTGACAAATACATCATCAAGGTACGCACGCCGAAGATGCGTTGAAAATCAGCGGAAATCTGTTCTGCTTTTTTTGCCGAAATTCCGTGTACTTCCGCCAAGCGCTCCGGCGAATGCTCGATAATTTCCAGCGTCTGATCCTCAAATTTTTCCACCATGCGCCGCGCCATGGCAGGACCGATTCCTTTAATGATACCCGAACCCAAATATTTGCAGATGGCGGATGCCGTGGCCGGCAAACGTCGTTCAAATACCATCACTTTGAATTGCGTGCCGTATCGGGGATGCGTGACATAATAGCCGGTAAGCGTCAGTTCTTCTCCCTGCGCAATACCGATCAAATCGCCGACGATTGTGACCAGTTCATTTCCGTATTCTAATTCCGCGACGGTAAACCCGCTGTCCGCCCGGAAAGAGATGCTCTCCACCGTACCCTGTAAAGTAATCAAATTGTGCTGCTGTTTCATTTTTCCTCCGTATGCAAAGGATTCAAAGCTCTCCGAAAAAGCAAAAAGCGAAGTCTTTCCGGACAGCTCGGAATGATTTCGTTTCCACTCACGCACGAACATTCCCGTTGTGTGATGCTGCAATATCAGTGTGCATGAGCAAAAATTCTGTAAAATATGCAAGCTCGGCAGCTTGCATATTTTAAAAGGATTTCTAATTGATATCATATAACAAAATCCGATGATTTGCAATGAAAATTTTCCTGCACAAACGTACCGATCTCCGAACGACCGCATATCTTTACAAAATCCAGATCGTTTACCAGCATATTGCAAATATCCCGCGTTTCAGAGTCCATGCCGCAATCCACCAGAATAATGCTGCAATTTTTGCATCGGCATTGATCGGTCATCCGGAGATATGTATTTTTTACTAAATATTCGACATCCTCCTGATGGCCGTCGCAGGGAATGATGGAGATCAGATGTTGATTTTTGGCGTCGGATAATAAGCGGGCCGCCAGCCATTGAATGACGTTGGCAATGCCGATGACACTGAATATCGTCATGACGGTAAAAAAAATTGCTTCCATTTTGGATACTCCCTTTCTGTGCACAATACGATGCAAAAGCATTTCGGCTTTAGTTCATTATATGCTCTGCAAGACATTTGGTGAAAAAAATCACTTTTTTTCGTTGCAAACAAGCTGTTTTTACGTTATAATACAAAATAGAGCAGTGAAAAGCCAAAAGAAGTCCTTTTCACCGGCGAAAAAGAGCACTGAAAAAGTTAAATTATAAATCAGAGGAGCCGGAGCATCCATGTCTTATTATCAAGGTGAGTATATCATAAAAAGGAAAGCCAACTTAGCGAAGAATTGTTACGATATTACGGTATGTTGTCCGGATATTGCAGCGCAAGCACAAGCAGGACAATTTGTGCATATCCGGGTCAAAGGCTTCAGTCTGCGCCGCCCGATTTCTATTTGCGAAATCGATCGGGAAAACGGTTTACTGCGATTGGTATTTGAAGTGCGCGGCGCCGGAACACAGGCAATGGCAGACTGGAACGCCGGCGACATGATCGATTTGATCGGGCCGCTCGGTCATGGTTTTACCTTATTGGAGCCCGACAAAAAAGCGATCGTTGTCGGCGGCGGCATCGGTACTCCCCCGATGCTGGAAATTGCAAAGCATTATCAAAACAACGCCACCGCTATTATCGGTTTCCGCTCGGCAGACGCCGTAATACTGGCAAAAGATTTTGAGAGCCTATCCCCTACGGTACTATGCACCGACGACGGAACCAAGGGTGTTCACGGTTACGTCACCACCGCATTGGAAGATGTGTTAAAAAAGCAGTCGGCCGATATCATCTATGCCTGCGGCCCGCATCCGATGCTAAAGGGCATTGCGGCTTTGGCGGAAAAATATCACATTACTTGCGAAGTCTCATTGGAAGAACGGATGGGATGCGGCGTCGGTGCCTGTCTGGTATGCGCTTGCAAAACAGTTAAAGATTCCAAGGAATATATGGCACATGTTTGTAAGGATGGTCCGGTATTTAACGCCAAAGAGGTTATTCTGTAAAAGCAAATGATAGCAAATTTCGAGTCCATTCCCGAAGTGGAAAACGCTGAACGCCTGACTTAAAAAGTCAGGCTTTGAAGCGTGTCGACAAAGTCGACAACGCTCTGGGAAAGGGGACTTTCCCCTCTCCCAACCTCACCCCACAATCCGCGTTGCGACGCGGATTGT
>JAQXIB010000136.1 GCA_029007575.1 Clostridiales bacterium
AAAGGGTGTTGTCACTTTGATTGGAAACATTGAAGACAGAAGCGTTTTGTTTGGAAAATATATTGTAGAAAACAAGGCGACGGTCAGAGCCTGCGCCAAAAAGTTTCTTATCAGTAAAAGTACCGTATACAAAGACGTTTCGGAACGTTTAAAAAAAGTTAATCCTTCCCTCTATGCGCAAGTAAAAGAAATACTGGACATCAATCGCCAGGAACGGCATATCCGCGGTGGAATTGCAACGAAAAGAAAATACCGTGGAAACTCGGATGAGACCTCTGTCTGAATGCGCCGAGATTTTGAAAGAAATTGTACACAGTCAGATATGTATAGATTCCGTGTCGGCGTTTCACCGAAAATCCATTTCAAATAAGGGACTGTCGCAAAATATAAATTTGCGCAGCCCCTTATTTTTGATATAAACAATTTGCATTTTGTTTCATTCTAAAATAGAATGTTCCAAGATTGATTATGCTATTTTTGTGTTCTGCTCTGCCTTGGAATCAGAGAGCGTCAAAATATTTCTTATGGATGCAAATTTTTGCTTTTTCTTCATATATTGATAAGGGCGAAAAGCTCCTGCCATACCGGCAAAGCAGACAAATCCCAACAACAGTAAAACTGAAAAAACACCGGCTTGTCCAAAAGAAATCATTTCCTTATCCAAAGCAGACGGTAACAGACAGACAGCGGTAATGCATCCCAAAGCCAGCATTGACAAAACAGGCTGAAATTTGCCTGTAATCTTTCCTTTACAGCATTTTCTGACACAACGGTAAGCCAAATGAAAAAATACTACAACCATACAGAACAATTTATAAAAAATATGATATTCTTTTCTTTTTGTATTTTGTAAAACAGTAGCAGCCATTATTGATTTCCTCCATACTTGTGACGAAATTAAGAATTTCTTGATTTAACTATATTATAATCAACTTAATATAAATTTTCAATAGTTATTTTGCACAAATATAAAGTTTTTCTTTATTTCTATTTACTTTTATTCACATATGTTGTATAATAAGACTAGAATAACCGGAAAGGATGAATCAACGATGGGCACCGTACGTGAGCATTTGCAGCATAACTTAAATTATTATTTAAAAGAAAATAAAATGACCCAAAAAAAATTATCCGAATTGCTGAACGTTTCGCAAGCTGCTGTTACCAACTGGACAAAAGGCAAAAATTCACCGGATATTGAAACGCTGATTCAAATTTGCAATATCCTAAACATTTCTATTAATGATATTTTGGATGTGGATGTTTCTGATGCTGACAGTGAATTGTCTAAAACAGAGCGCACTTATATCCAAAAATATATCGCTCTGGACAACAACGGAAAAAGTCTTGTCCATTTGATTATTGACAATGAAACGCAGCGGATGCGTTCACAGGCTGCTCAGACTGTTTCCGCAGAAGCAGAAACACAGGATCTGCCGGATGAGGATAACATTATCTCGATCGTTTTTTACGATTTGCCGGTTTCCGCCGGCACCGGCATCTATTTAAATGATTCTTACAAAGATGAGATTGAAGTGGAACGCAACGCCATCACGGAACGGGCTGATTTTGCGCTGCGCATCAATGGTGACAGCATGGAACCTCGCTATCACAACGGAGATGTTCTACTGGTCAGAGAACAATCTGCTGTTGAACAGGGAGAATGCGGTATTTTTATTCTAAACGGCGAAGGATATTTTAAAAAGCTCGGACGTAATCAACTGATTTCTTTGAACCCGAAATACCGGCCGATTCCCATTCATGAATACGATACCGTTTCCTGTGTCGGAAAAGTGCTGGGAACATTATAAAATGCTTCGTTTGCTCTAAATTATCAGCACAAGCTTTTTGGGATTTTAAGTTCTGTTGCCAATAAAAAGTAAAGCTCTAAAATCGCTCAATGTCTCGAATATCATGTGTTAGTTTGCCTGTTGCGCTTTCAAGTGTTCCATATCGGTTTTTGATGCAGTAGCCCAAAGTGGGTATTTCTTTTGGAAGCACTGTGCTGTTTGTCGCTCATCTTATTTTTAAAGTGCGTAAATAGGCCTTTTGCTCATTGGAAATACGGTAGCTTTCCAGTGCTTTTCGAATTGCTTTGTTATGCGTCCATTGATCCAGTCGATGTTGCTCTATATATGGCAGTACGGCGTCGTATTGTTTGGCTAATGCAGTTGCAAAATACCAGGCGATCATCATGTTGACATAATATTCTTCTGATCGGATATCAGCAACCAGCCCCAAATACTCCGGACGAAATTGCTCGTCCAAATAAAAACTCATTAACATTTCGATGCCGAATCGGATGGTATAGGTGTGTTCCTCTCTAATCCATTCTTGAATTTTTATAAGCAGCTCGTTTAAATGCTTTTTCAGTACCCTTGGTCTCATCAGATCACAAGTCGCCCAATTATCCACATATGGAAGAAAGGCGTCCAGCTCTGCAATGACCCGATCATAATCCTTGATGGTTTCAATCAGAAAACCATGAAGATTATTTTCTTCATAATACTTGTGCGGTAAAATTTTTAAGAATTGGTTCGCTTCCGGTTTTTTAGCGAGTTCTTTTGCGTATTTTCGCAATTCCGGAGTTCGAACGCCAATCACCGTATTCGGTGTTACTGTCGGCATTAATTTGCACTGAAAATCCCGATATTTTAAATCTTGCATTGCCCAAAGCTGAGTCTGTATGATTTTTTCTGTATCCTCTATGCTCAAATTATCACTCCGTTACAATGATCTATTTCGTGCTGAATGATCTGTGCTGTCCATCCCGAAAAGGTTTTGATACGTGTTTGAAAATCAGCGTTTTGATATTTTATTTTTACACGTTGCCATCGTTTTACTTTGCGCGTACCTTCTAATGACAAACAGCTTTCTATCGTCTCATAGGTATCGGAACATTTTATAATTTCCGGATTAAACATGACCATATAGCTGTCATCATTTTGAATAGCAATGACACGCTTTTTTACGCCAATCATGTTGGCTGCCATTCCGACGCAGCCGTTTGCATGCGCTTTTAAGGTATCCAACAGGTCTTCGGCAACAGAAACATCCTGCGGTGTTGCTGCTTCCGACCGTTGTCCGAGAAATATGACATCTTTTACGATCGTCCTAATCATGATAACACCTCACGTCCTCGTATTTTTTTCAGCATTATTTTCCACGATTCGTTCCAACTGGCAATTACTTCTGTTATAAAGCATCATTCCTTAAAATAGTTATATGACTTTCAGCATCGTCATAGCCTTTTGATGCAAAGATATTTTAGAAAGGTTTTGACTACTCAAGCAAGGCATACAATTTTTGTGGTGTCAATAAATTCATTTGAATTGGATTTGTCTGTTTTTGAAATGGAAAAATGTTCTGACCACCTTTGGCTGATGATCGCGGAGTTTTGTGCTTTGCACAGCGACACGATAAGACTATTATACCATACATTTCTGCGTGGGCAAGAGATCAGCATTGAAATATCGTTGTTGTCTAATAGAAATATTCATTTTCACATACGCGATAAAAGCACATTTACCGCAGTTTTTTTAAATATGCGTCTAATACTAAAATCTAATGAAATACTTTCATTCTTTCCGGTGTGAATTGCGCCGGAAAGCGTTATCCTCCTTGCTGGGCGTCAGCCCAGCGGCGTCGTCTGCCTTTTCTGACACAATTCATCCTCGGAAATCG
>JAQXIB010000137.1 GCA_029007575.1 Clostridiales bacterium
CCAAATTCCTCGGACGTGTGTTTCAGGATCCGATGACAGGCACCGCTGCCGATATGGAAATTGAAGAAAATCTTGCGCTTGCCGCTCGCAGGGGCAAGAGAAGAACACTGCGCAACGGCGTTACCAAAAAAGAAAAAGAGCAGTTTAAAGAATTGCTGAAAATGTTGGATTTGGGACTTGAGGAGCGGCTTACTTCAAAGGTAGGATTGTTATCCGGCGGACAACGGCAGGCCATTACTTTATTGATGGCGACGATGCAGAATCCGAAGCTGCTGCTGTTGGATGAGCATACTGCAGCTTTGGATCCGCAGACCGCTGCAAAGGTCTTAAAGATTACCGACGAATTGGTGAGCGAGGGCAATATCACTACGTTGATGATTACCCATAATATGAAAGATGCCATTCGCCTCGGCAACCGCTTGATCATGATGTATAACGGTAAAATTATCTATGATATTTCGGGAGAGGAAAAGAAAAATCTCCAAGTATCTGATTTGCTTGCGCTGTTTGAAAAAGCAAGTAACGGTGAATTCGCCAACGACAGAATGTTGCTGGCATAAAAAACACAGCAGTTCTTTGAGCGAGGAAGCTCCGGAGAACTGCTGTATTTAATGGGAAGAACTTTTTAGGCTGTTTCGGAATGTGCTTGCTTTTTTCTGATTTTCCTCCAGTTAATAAAACCATATATATCGTTGATGAAAAACATCAGAAAGCAGATGACCATCGGAAGATAGGATAAACTGTCAATGGTGGCTAAAATCCACAGCGTAATCAGAACGATATCATTCGCGGCATAGGCCAATGCATATGCCGGACTGCGGCAGAGCATTAAATAAGAAGCCGCAAAGCTGGTGGCGATCGATATCGTGCTGACGATCAAATTTGCGGTGTGAAATGCGGCAAGGATAAAGTAAAAAACACACGTAACCGCGAGCGTCAGAAAGATCATCCATACTGTTTGTTTGCGGCTGAGATGATCTACTTTCACTTCTGCAGTTCCGCGATAAGGGTGCTTAAGCCATGAGACCACCGATAAAACGGCAATCGGTGCGGTCATGCCGAGATAGGTGATCATTTCTCCGTAATACCGAAATTGCAGCGAAATCACAGCGTAAAACAAGCTGAACACGACCGTTAACACCTGACCGACTACATCGCCTTTGGCGATAAAAATCAGCGCTGTCACGCCGATCAGCGAGGCAATCAGCGTCAGCACGTTAAAATCGCTGCTGAGGCAAAAAGTGCCCGACACAACAATCAGAGAGGAAATCCATAGACTCCATTCAAACTTGGATAGATTGCGAAAAGGATTGCGTATTTTCATTTGCTTGAACCTCCAAAAAAATAAGCACCCGCCCTACACATCTTCTAAGACCTAACGATGTGGGTACGAATGCTTTCGGCATCAAACTATCCGGTGGCAGTTGTTTGTTATTTGGATTGCTGATTCAGTATACTATAACAAAATCAGCAAGTCAATGAGCTGAAATGATGATTTTTCTGTCCTTGAAATAATATTCCTTGTCATGTTCGTTGATCTCACGCAATACCTTGCAGGGATTGCCGACTGCCACAACGTTAGCGGGGATATCTTTGGTGACAACACTTCCTGCGCCGATAACCGTATTGTCACCGATGGTGATTCCGGGGACGATAATGACGCCGGCACCGATCCAGCAGTTTTTGCCGATATGAACGGGAAAATTGTATTGATAGCCTTGCTGGCGAAGTTCCGGCAGAATCGGATGTCCCGCTGTTGCCACCGTCACATTCGGGCCGAACATAGTATAATCACCTACATAAATATGAGTATCATCCACCAAGGTCAGATTGAAGTTGGCGTAAATATTTTTCCCGAAGTGGACATGTTTGCCTCCGAAATTCGCATGGAACGGCGGTTCGATGTAACAGCCTTCTCCGATTTCCGCAAACATTTCTTTTAACATCTTTTGCCGTTTTTGGATTTCGGTCGGACGCGTCATATTGAAATCATAAAGCCGGTCTAGATAAGCGGTCTGTTCCTTCATCAGTTCTTCGTCCCCCGGAAAGTATAATTCTCCGTTGTGCATTTTTGCTTTATCCATGATATTCGTCCTTCCTGTCAGTTTGTGTTTTATTATACATGAGATGCCCTGACTTTTCAAGAGAGAAAAAATGACGATCTGGATGAAGAATGCAGGCGAATCCGGTGAAAAGATGGTGAATTTCTGTGTAAACCGACAAAAGAAGAAAAAAAGCTTGCATTTTCCGATGGTATGTGATATCATATATAAGCATTTAGTGTACCGTTGTGTAGTCTGTCCGCTTGGATTGGGTGCCAATGGGGGTTAATGCCGGCTTTGGAAAACCAAAGTGACATTAAAGCGGATAGTCCTCTGCCTATAGGGCATGAATGTCTGAAAATTTAGGAGGAAGAAAAATGGATGCACTGAAAT
>JAQXIB010000138.1 GCA_029007575.1 Clostridiales bacterium
TGAAATCGAAATCTGTGTTCGCATCAAGAAATGTCTGAACCAAGAAAAATGCGAAAATTCGTATTTTTCTTGGTTTATACGGCAATAGCCGTTCGAACAAATCAAATTTTTGATTTGTTCAGCAGACATTAATTAAACAACGTCTGCCCTCTGTAATATTTATTGCAGGGGGCTTTCTCGCAAATGTACTCTGATACTAAAATCTGATTGAAAGATTTAATCGATTTCCGAGGATGAAAGGAGAGGCTGACAATGAAACTCCAATGGAGCAAAAAATATATCGCTATGGGACTGGTCGCCTTTCTCGTGGTCGCCGCAAGCATTTTATTTTTGCTGTTCCTGTTAAAAATAGATATCGTTCTGAACATGGTGGGGAAGATTTTTTCGATTCTGATGCCGATCATTCTCGGATTGACCTTTGCCTATCTCCTGAATCCCTTATTGGAGTTTTTTGAAGACAAATGTTTTCGCAGGATAATGAGTAAATGGCTGGAAAAAAAGCCAGCCTCCCGTCTTCCCCGTATTTTTGCAATCACGGTAACCATGCTGTTGGTACTGCTGTGTTTGGCCGGACTGCTGAGCATTATCCTGCCGCAGTTGGCCGCAAGCGTCAAAGGCTTGTTTGACAAGATTCCCAGCTATCTTGCGGCTGCAAAAAACTTGGGAGATCAAACCATTGCCGGCAACAAAACACTGTCCTCTTTATTGGGAGATAGTCTGGACGGACTCATTGACAGCGCACAGAGCTTATTGGAAAAGGCTACGCCTACCATCAATCAGCTTATCGGAAATGTGACCGACTTCGTAATCGGAAGCGCGATCGGGGTTGTAAACGGCGTCAAAAACTTTGTGCTTGGCATCATTATTTCCATTTATGTCATGTTCAGCAAGGAAAAATTTGCGGCGCAGACCAAAAAAATCCTGTATGCTCTGCTCTCCAAACAGCACACCGACCGTATCCTTCGCAATACTCGGCGCGCACACCGGGTATTCGGCGGATTTGTAACCGGAAAGCTTCTGGATTCCTTAATCATCGGTATTATCACCTTCATCGTGCTTTTTATTGTCAGAATGCCCTATGCAGTACTGATCAGCGTCATCATCGGTATTACGAACATCATTCCGTATTTTGGCCCCATCATCGGCGCCATTCCCTGCGCGCTGATCCTATTATTTGAGGATCCGCTGAAAGCACTGCTATTTATTGTCATTATTGTTATCATTCAACAATTTGACGGTAATCTGCTCGGTCCGAAAATCCTCGGTGATTCCACCGGTCTGTCTGCCTTTTGGGTGATTTTCGCCATCCTGTTGGGCGGCGGATTATTCGGATTCCTCGGCATGCTGCTTGGCGTACCGACTTTCGCGGTGATCTATGCCCTCATAAAAACCTTCATAGAGGAACGACTGAAAAAGAAAAATGAACCTTCAGACACGTTAGCATATATGGGCAGTTCGAAACCGGATTTTCCTGATACAGACACAGAAGAAATTGAGTAATATAATGCTCACTGAACAATTCAAAAACAACGATAGCAAAGTATTTTGCCGTTGTTTTTGAATTGACAAAGTGCAAGGCTTTTTGATTGCTTTTGTAAAAAGCCTTGCACTTTGTATTTCGATTTCAGAATGAAATCGAAATCTGTGTTCGCATCAAGAAATGTCTGAACCAAGAAAAATGCGAAAATTCGTATTTTTCTTGGTTTATACGGCAATAGCCGTTCGAACAAATCAAATTTTTGATTTGTTCAGCAGACATTAATATAGACAAAAAACGGTGTGACTTTAAAAACAAAGTCACACCGTTTTTAGACGAATCTGAATAAAGTCCAAGCGCTTATTTTACCAGCACGGTAATCAAATTAACCACAAGCGTCACGACAAAGAAAACAACCGCAAGAACCTTGGTCAATCTTGCAAGGCGCGCTTCTTTGGTTCTGCTTTGATTTCTGCCCAAATAAGAATCAGCTTGGGTTCCGGTTAAGCTGGCAGACATATTGGATTCACGTCCGCTCTGCATCATAACGATCAATATAAGCAAAACACTGGAAATCAGCAACAAAATGCCGCCGACGATCTCTATAGGATTCATTGATTATTCCTCCGATTTCTTTTGATAGCTTTTGTAATTATATCACAAATTACTTTAATTTGCAAGCGTTTTATAAAATTATTCTAAAAGCATTGAAATTTTCGATGATATGATAAAATCCATGCCAGAAATTGAAGCATAGATAAAAAATTGAAAGCAGGACAAAAAACTTTCATTGTCCTTTTCCTTTAACAGCGATATAATAAATATAAGGGATCATCTGAACAATCGCCGATGATTGTGTTTTTCATGATCGATTGCTATTGTATCTGTCCGCATAATGTGTTATACTGAATATAAAAGTGAGTAAACTGTACAGCAGCGCGGCTTTTGCCGTGAGGAAAGTCCGGGCATCACAGAGCAGGATAGCTGCTAACGGCAGCCGAAGGTGACTTTAGGGCTAGTGCAACAGAAAGAAACCGCCGGAGCGATCCGGTAAGGATGGAAAGGCGAGGTAAGAGCTCACCGGATTGCGGGAGACC
>JAQXIB010000139.1 GCA_029007575.1 Clostridiales bacterium
CGGACAATATATGCCCCCACAGCCTCCTCCGCCCGGAGCGCCGAACGGGCAGTCCCCGCAGCCGGGACAATTCGGACAGTATATGCCCCCACAGCCTCCTCCGCCCGGAGCGCCGAACGGGCAGTCCCCGCAGCCGGGACAATTCGGACAGTATATGCCCCCACAGCCTCCTCCGCCCGGAGCACCGAATGGGCAGCCCCCACAGGATTCTTCTGATCAGCAATAAAATAACAGTTTGATTCCAATGGAATTTAACAGCTTGAGCTTTTTGTTTTTCACATGAGCATTTCTGCGATGGCGTAATAAAAATTAAAAAAACTATTGACAAACAGAAAAGATGAGATTATAATATAGTCAAAATTAGGAATGAAACCGATGATTAAGAAGAGTAGGTACGGAACCTTCACTTTCAGAGAGCCGCAGGCGGTGTGATTGCGGTAGTTGTAAGACTGTACTGAATGGACTTATGAGGGCAGGACGAAATGCAATCGATATTTAATCTTTGCTTAGTAGTGCCTGACGGGATCTCAACCCGTTATCCAGTGAGCATACATGATGGTGTATGAAATGAGTGGACATGAAAATGTCAATTCGGGTGGTACCGCAGAAGTATTAAGCTTTTGCCCCGGCAGTTGCCGAGGCAAAGGCTTTTTTATTTGCACTATTTAAATTTTTATCGCCTTTTGTAATTCCGTTTGCCGCATTTATTCCTGATTTGACGAGATTCAATAAAAAACGGAAAGGAAATGATTGAAATGGCAAAAATTCCACACAGATATTACCTGACAGAGGAGCAGATGCCAAAACAGTGGTATAACTTGCGGGCAGACATGAAAGAACTGCCCGATCCGCTGATCAATCCGGCAACCATGAAACCGGCGGTAGAAGCGGATTTATATCCAGTATTTTGCAAAAAATTGGCACATCAGGAAATGGATAACGAAACCCGGTATATTGACATCCCTGAAGAAATACAGGAGATGTATAAAATATATCGGCCGTCTCCGCTGATTCGCGCCTATAACCTGGAAAAGGCATTAGGCACACCGGCAAAAATCTACTATAAATTTGAGGGTAACAACACCTCGGGCAGCCACAAATTAAATTCCGCCATTGCACAGGCATACTATGCCAAGGAACAGGGCTTGACCTCTTTAACGACCGAAACGGGAGCAGGACAATGGGGTACCGCATTGTCAGAGGCTTGTTCTTATTTCAATCTCCCGCTGACGGTATTCATGGTTAAGGTATCTTATGAGCAAAAGCCGTTTCGGAAAGCAGTTATGCAGACCTTCGGCGCCGAAGTAATCCCAAGTCCCAGCAATACAACCCAGGTCGGGCGTCAGATTCTCGCAAACGATCCCAACACCGGAGGCAGCCTGGGATGTGCAATTTCTGAGGCGGTTGAAAAAGCGGTAACAACAGAGGGCTGCCGTTATGTACTCGGCTCTGTGCTCAATCAGGTGTTGCTGCATCAGTCCATTATCGGACTGGAATCCAAAGCAGCTATGGATTTTCTGGGAGAATATCCGGACATTGTGATCGGTTGCGCCGGCGGCGGCTCCAATCTCGGCGGACTGATTGCGCCTTATATGCAGGATAAGCTGACAGGAAAGGGAAATCCTCGGATTATTGCGGTAGAGCCGGCATCCTGTCCTTCTTTCACCCGCGGCAAGTACGCTTATGATTTTTGTGATACCGGAAAAATTACTCCGATGGCGAAAATGTACACTTTGGGCTGCGGCTTTATTCCGTCAGCCAATCACGCCGGCGGTCTTCGTTATCATGGCATGTCACCAATCTTATCCAAGCTGTATCATGACGGATATATGGAAGCAGTGGCGGTGGAACAAAGCAAGGTTTTTGAGGCGGCGGTTTATTTTGCAAAGCATGAAACGATTCTGCCGGCTCCCGAGTCTGCACATGCGATCCGCGCCGCTATGGATGAGGCAATCAAATGCAAGGAAACCGGAGAGGCGAAAACGATTTTGTTTGGCTTGACCGGTACCGGATACTTTGATATGACTGCATACAGCAGCTACAACGAGGGAACCATGACCGATTTCATTCCGAGTGACGAGGATCTGCAAAAGGGATTTGACAGTCTGCCGAAAATTCCGGGCATTCAGGAATAAAAAAAGCAGGGGGGATCCCCTTGATTCAGACTATCGAAAAAGTCGACAACGCTCAGAGGCTGTAGCAAATTTTTTATTTTGCTACAGCCTCTTCATTTTTATATTTATACTAAAATCTAATGAAACACTTTAATTCTTTCCGACCTGAATTGCACCGGAACGTGTTATCCTTCTTGCTTGGCGTCAGCCCAGCGTCGTCGTCTGCCTTTTTCGGTACAATTCATTCTCGAAAATTGATTAAAGCTTTCAATTAGATTTTAGTATTATTAATACTGTTTGCCCCAGAAAACCATTTTTTTGGCAGGCTTGCCGCAGCAGACGCAGGTGTCCACAATATGCTCTTCATGGAACGGGATACAACGTGATTTTACGCCGGTATCCTCTTTGATTTTTTCCTCGCAGGCAACATCTCCGCACCACATTGCTTTGATAAATCCGTTTTTCTCATTGGCGATTTGCAGGAATTCATCATAGTTGGCGGCAGTATAGGTACGCTTTTCTCGATTTTTCAGTGCGCGCTGATACAGTCCGTCGTGGACGGCTTTCAATGCCGCTGGAATGGCGTTTTCCAATTCGTCGAGAGAAACCGTGATCTTTTCGCGGTCATCCCGCTTTACTAAAACGCACTGGTTTGCTTCGATGTCCTTTGGACCGATTTCCAACCGCAGTGGAACGCCTTTCATCTCGTATTGAGAGAATTTCCAACCCGGCGAGTTATCTGAATCATCCAGCTTGACACGACAGAACTTGCTCAAACGGCTGTATAATTCGTTTGCTTTATCCAAAACCCCTTCTTTGTGCATGGCGATCGGAACAATGACCACCTGAATCGGCGCAATGGCAGGAGGTAATACCAAGCCGTTGTTGTCGCCGTGAGTCATGATAATCGCGCCGATAAGCCGTGTCGTAACGCCCCATGAGGTCTGATG
>JAQXIB010000140.1 GCA_029007575.1 Clostridiales bacterium
CTTGGTTTTCTTCTTGCGACAGCTATATTCCATATCGGTAAATGTTTCTTGTTTCATTACCATGCACCACCATTGTTTTTGATGGTATTATTATACCATATCTGGAATCTATATGGTAGTGCGGATTAAATCAGAGGTTCCCTAATTGAAAGGATTTCATTAGATTTTAGTATAAAACGCCGATTCCTCCGAAATCGCTTACCGATCACAGGAGGAATCTATTTTAAGATGAACAAACGAGCCTTAATCGCCATGAGCGGCGGTGTAGACAGCTCGGTGGCGGCCGCGCTAATGTGTGAAAACGGATATGACTGCATCGGCGCTACCATGAAGCTGTATCACAACGAGGATGTTGGCGTTTCGCGAGAGCATACCTGCTGCACCCTGGAGGATGTGGAGGACGCGCGGGATGTGGCGTTTTCCCTGAACATGCCCTATTACGTTTTTAATTTTACCGACGATTTTGCCGGACAGGTCATCGATCGCTTTGTTGCGGCATACGAAAGCGGAGCGACGCCCAATCCCTGCATTGACTGCAACCGCTATATGAAGTATCAAAAGCTATATCAGCGGGCGCAAATACTGGAGTGCGATACGCTGGTGACCGGTCATTACGCACGGATCGCATATAATTCCGAATCCGGACGGTGGTTGCTGAAGAAAGCCCGCAATCCTGCCAAGGATCAAAGCTATGTGCTGTATTTTATGACGCAGGAGCAGTTGGCACACACCCAATTCCCGTTGGGGGAGTTTACCAGCAAGGACGAGGTACGGGCGATTGCCGCAAAACACCGGTTTGTCAACGCGAAAAAGCATGACAGCCAGGACATCTGCTTTGTGCCGGACGGCAAGTACGCCGATTTCATCGAGCGTTACACCGGAAAGAGCTATCCTGCCGGCGACTTTGTCGATTTACAGGGTCATCCGCTCGGCAGGCACAAGGGAATCATCCGGTACACGATCGGACAGCGGAAAGGACTGGGCCTTGCTTTGCCTGCGCCGATGTATGTCTGCCGGAAATGTCCGGAGGACAACACGGTGGTATTATCCTCCGAGCAGGAGCTTTACACCACCGAGCTGATTGCCGATGATTTCAACTGGATCATTACCGCGCCGGAGCAGCCGATCAGGGTCACGGCAAAGACCAGATACGGCGCAAAGGAAGCGGATGCTTTAGCGACGGTATTGCCGGATCAGACGGTACGGGTGGAGTTTGATCAACCGCAGAGGGCTATGACAAAGGGGCAGGCAGTCGTGCTTTATATTGGGGACGTCGTTGCGGGCGGCGGAACGATTTGCCAAGCATAATGCCTGGCAGGGGATAATCCCCTGTCACCCTTTGTACACCAAAAATGCACCACATTCTTGGTGTACTGACGGCGTTTGTGTTTCCCGACAAATATAATGTCGGGATTTTGGCTCCGCCAAAACCACACAAAGCCGCCCGATCTATTATACTTTGTATAAACTTTAATTCCCGCGGATATACACTGACCCTATTTCGCGAACGCAAAGCCAAATTCTTTTTCTGTTTTTCACGCGATCTAAGTCCAGGCATTATGCTTGGCAGGGGATTATCCCCTGCTGTATTGGGATTGACAAAACGGGAATATCGTGTTATCATTAAAAAAACATTTGATAAAGGAGAGCTTGTCATGAGCAAATATCATGCTTGGATGAATATGACGGAAATGTACATGTGCCGCATGTGCAGACGTTGCCATGCCGATTTTTCGATAAGCTTTCCGTTATGCCGATAAAGGTGAATGCTGTTTGACACAGTGTTGCAGTGATTGCTGTTTTCAGGGAAGCTTCTGTTGAGGCTTCCCTGTTTTATTGATGCTATGGAAAGGAGAGACATTTATGAACACAATGTCCCGCATCTTAACAAAAACAAATATCCGCAATAAACGAATGTGTATGACGGAAGGATATTAGAAAACATACATTTTAACACTATTAAAACTACAAAGGAGATCATGAAAATGAAAAAAATTATTTCTGCTGTTTTGACTGCCGCTATTGCAATTACTGCGGCTGCTTCCCTGTCGGCTTGCTCAAAGAGCGACTCGATCACCATCGCGGTTCCAAACGACACCACAAATGAGGCGCGTGCCTTGCTGCTTTTGGAGCATCTCGACTACATTAAGCTCAAAGACGGCGCGGGAATTACCGCAACCATTCAGGATATTGAGGACAATCCTTACAACATTACCTTCAGAGAGGTTGAGGCAGCACAGCTTCCCAACGTGCTGCAGGATGTGGATTATGCCGTCATCAACTCTAACTATGCGATTTCCGCAGACCTGAATCCGGTCAAGGATTCCCTTGCCATTGAAGACTCCTCCTCCGCATACAGCAACATTCTTGCCGTGAAAGAGGGCAATCAAGGGACCGATAAGATCAGAGCGCTGATCGCCGCCCTCGAAAGCAAACAGGTAGCCGACTATATCACCGAAAAGTATGACGGCGCGGTAGTCAGCACGGTGGATGATCCCGGCGACGGATATGACAGCGAGGTTAACTACGACGCGCTTGCCGGCACCAAGATCACCGTTGCCGCTTCTCCTACGCCGCACGCCGAGATCTTAAAGATCGCCAAGGATATTCTGGCCGCCAAAAACGTCACATTGGATATTAAGGAATTTACCGACTACGTTCAGCCGAACAACGTTGTGGAAAGCGGCGAGATCGACGCGAACTACTTCCAGCACGCTCCTTATTTGGATGACTTTAACAAGCAAAACAACACTCATATCGTTTCGGTTGCCGCCATTCATGTGGAGCCGATCGGACTGTACGGCGGCAAGCAGACCAGCCTTGACGCAATCAAAAAATAACCTATACCACGGATACGCCGGTTGGAATTTTTGCAGCCGGTGTATTTCCCTGTCCGGAGGATATTGCTCCTTTTTGTTTGCGGAGAGGGCGGAATAACATACTTGAAAAAAGCGGGGTTTTCCATGATTGAAATAAAAAACTTGTCAAAATCCTTTCAGACCGCCGACGGAACGGTGGAGGCGCTGAAAAATGTAAACATCACCGTGCCGGACGGGGATATTTACGGGATCATCGGGATGAGCGGCGCGGGCAAAAGCACCCTTGTGCGTTGTATTAATATGCTGGAGCGCCCGTCGGAGGGGACGGTCGTAATAGACGGTCAGGATATCGGTGCTTTGTCTGACGCCGAGCTGCGCAAGGTACGCAGAAATATCACCATGATCTTTCAGGGCTTCAATCTGCTGATGCAGCGCACCTGTCTGAAAAACATCTGCTTTCCGCTGGAGCTTGCCGGTATGAAAAAAGCCGAGGCACGCAAACGCGCATTGGAGCTGTTGGAAACAGTGGGCTTGCCGGACAAAGCCAATGCCTATCCGGCGCAGCTTTCGGGCGGGCAGCAGCAGCGGATCGCCATTGCAAGAGCTTTGGCGACCGATCCGAAGGTACTGCTCTGCGATGAGGCAACCAGTGCGCTCGATCCCAAAACGACTCACTCGATTCTGGAACTGATTCGGGACATCAACCGCAAGCTCGGGATCACAGTGATCATCATTACCCATCAGATGAGCGTGGTAGAGGAAGTCTGCAATCATGTCGCCATTCTGGATGACGGCGTGGTCGTGGAGGAAGGCGCGGTCGGCGCCGTGTTTGCAAGCCCGAAATCAGCGGCGGCAAAACGGCTGGTGTTCCCCGACGGCGGGGCGGATCTTCTGTCCGAAAATGCTGATGAATGCCGTATTCGGGTGGTGTTCAACGGCGCTTTGGCCGCTTCAACGCCGCTGATCGCAAAAATGGCGATGGAGCAAAACATCGCCGCCAATATTTTATCGGCGTCTACCAGATGTATCGGGGATAAGGTCTACGGCAATATGCTGCTCGGTATCCCCGGCGACAAAGAGCAGGTGCAGCGGGCGATCGGCTATTTGCAGTCGATTCCGGATATTATTGTGGAGGAGGTGGCAGAAAATGCTTGAGAAGATGTTTTCTTCCGAGGCGGTTACCGAGGCGCTGCAAATTTTGAAGAATGAATTTCCCTTGGCAATATGGGAAACGGTGTATGTGACGATTCTGGCGACGCTTTTTGCGGTTTTGCTTGGACTGCCGCTCGGCATATTGCTGGTGGCGGGGGAGAAAAACGGCGTTCTGCCATTGCCGAAAGCAGTGATGCACGTACTTGGCGTGATCATCAACCTGCTGCGGTCGGTGCCGTTTCTGATCTTGATGATCATGGTGTTCCCGCTCACCCGATTGATTGTCGGCACAGCGGTGGGAACGACTGCTTCCATTGTGCCGCTGGTTATTGCTGCCTTCCCGTTTATCGCAAGACTGGTGGAAAGCAGCCTGCGTGAGGTCAATCCGAACATTATCGAGGCGGCGCAGAGCATGGGGGCTTCTCCGCTGCAGATCATCGTCAAGGTGATGATCCCCGAAAGCGTTCCGTCCTTGATTTCCAATGCCACCATCGCCATTACCACCATTTTGGGCTATTCTGCGATGAGCGGCATTATCGGCGGCGGCGGACTCGGTAAAATTGCCATCAACTACGGATATTACCGCTACAAGTATCTTGTCATGCTGATCGCGGTGATCCTGCTGATCGTGCTGGTGCAGATTTTCCAGAGCGTCGGCACCCATCTGGCGATAAAATCCGACAAGCGGCTAAAACGAAAAATATAACGGATAGATTAAGGGCGTACGCCCATCCCTGCAAGGTCATTCGCACGTTGTAATAATAAACCGTCTTAAACTTTTGAAATGCCCCAATTTGTACTATCACACAAATTGGGGCATTCTTTATGGGAAAGGCGGTTTTTCATAAATAAAGTGAGACTTTTTGGCTTCTTAAAAGACTAATAAGTGTAAGGATGAAATCTTTATAAATTCAAGAACAGGAGGAAAGGTATGGATAACGGTGCAAGTAGCTACCGCCGTTTCTTGAATGGTGATGAGAATGGTTTTGTTGAAATAGTAGAGCAATACGCCACAAACTTGATTTTTTTCATCAATGGATTTGTCGGGAACATCGCCGTAGCTGAAGATTTAATGGAAGAAACCTTTTGTGATCTGATTTTTTATAAGAATCGGTATAAGGGAAAATCTTCATTTAAAACATATCTTTTTGCTATTGCACGAAATAAGGCATTAACCTATCTGAAAAAGAATTCCCGAATGACTGATTTGCCCATAGAAGATTATGATAAAGAACTGGTGGATTTAGAAAATCTTGAACACGCAGTCATTAAAGATGAAGAAAAAAGACAGCTCTATTCTGCCATGGAAAAAGTCAGCTCCGATTATCGAACAGTTCTTCATCTTCTGTATTTTGAAGATATGTCGTATGAAGAAGCAGCACTTGTACTCCGTAAGAATGGGAAACAGATAAAAAATCTCGCTTACAGAGCGAAACAATCGTTAAAGTCTGAAATGGAAAAAGGAGGCTTTATTTATGAAAAACAGCAGTGAATGGATATCTGATATTCATGAAAAAGCAGAGAAACGCTTTGCGCAACAGAAAAAAAGAAGAAAAATGATTGTCAGTATTTCTTCTTCGGCAGCGTGTTTGGCACTTGTATTATGTTCTGTCATTGCAGTGCCGAATTTAATTGACAACAACCTACTTACTATAAGCTCGAAAACTCCCAGTGCAAATCAAACTCTTGATAACGCTCATAACAATAACAGTCTGGGGTCAGATCACGCGGATGCTCAGATTACTACCTCTCCGTCATCTAAGGAGAATCTGTCTGAAAGTCCGAGCACTGATGAAAGCGGGAAGAGCAACACCATGCAAGCGTCTGATATTGACATAACAACGAATCAGCAAAATAAAATCGTTTTTAACCAAATCGTTTCTGTAAATTCCGTCAAATCAAATATTGCGCTTCTGTGTGATGATTTTATAGAAATGAGCATTGATGAAGTCAATCAGTATTACGGAGTTAATGTTGTTCCCGATGTTCCTGATGATATGGCGGAGAAGCCCAATCAAACATACGGCATATTTAAAAGAAATGGCGGTACAGGGGAAGTCTATTATGAACAAAATGGTATACAATTTTCCAATAAGGATTTCTCAAAGCAAGTTACGGTTGCTGTTGCAAAGAATCGCCTTCCTTTCTTTGATGTTGTATATGAATCGGTTGAAGAAGTATCTACCATTAACAATATCGAGATACTGTTTGGTGAAACAGAATACGGCGAGTTGTATGCGGACTTTTTGTACCGCAATGTAGGATTTAGCATATTTGCCGCAGGAATCTCACGGAACGAATTTGTGAATATCGTTGCATCTATATTGTAATAGTTCAAAATATTATTTGCGGCAAAAAGGGCTGTATCACTTTTTCAGTGATACAGCCCCTTTGTAATGTAAGCCTTTTTTGATATCCGGTTTTGCCAGAATCTATCAGAAAATGAGTTCCCGAATGGATGTCTTTATTCTTTTTCCTTTTCTGCTTCTGCGGCTAATGCGGCTTCCTGCTCCTGCTGGATGGTTTCATCATAAGAAAGCATCGGGCGGACACCCTCTTTTTTCTTGATGACTCTGTCCACATAGTTCTTGGTGATCTTAAACACCAGCGTAGAAAGCGACAGTACACCGATCAGGTTGGGAATCATCATCAAGCCGTTGAAGGTATCTGACACATCCCATGCCAGGGAGGAAGTCATGACCGCGCCGCTCATGATCATTACGACGAATACGATCTTATAGAACAAGGTGGATTTGGTGCCGAACAGGTATTCCCACGCTTTGGTACCGTAATGCGACCAGCCGAGCACCGTGGTGAAGGCAAACAGCAACACCGCAATCGCAATAAATTTGCTGCCCAAATTGATGCCGCCAAAGGAGAAAATGCTGTCGAATGCTTTCGCAACTAAGGTTGCGTCTCCGGAGGTACCCTCTGCCAACATACCGGTGTTCAGGTCGATCACGCCGGAGGTCAGGATGACCAGCGCCGTCATGGTGCAGACGATCATAGTGTCCGCGAACACCTCAAAGATGCCCCACATGCCCTGTCTGACCGGTTCTTTGACGTTTGAGTTGGAGTGTACCATAACCGAAGAACCGAGTCCGGCTTCATTTGAGAAAACGCCTCTTTTAAAGCCCCAGGTGATCGTGGCGGAAACCGTTAAGCCGATCGCGCCGCCCCATGCCGCATTGGGCTGAAAAGCACTTTTGAAAATGGCGGCAAACGCATCCCCGATCGAGGTGATGTTTACCCCGATCACCACCAACGACAAGGCGATAAATGCGCAAACCATGAACGGAACGATTTTTTCGGCAAAGGTGGCAATGCGCTGGATCCCGCCGAGGATGATCAATGCCGCGAAGAGCATCAGAATAAAACCGAGAATGATTTTATAAAGATCAACGCCGAGCAGTTGGATGTCGGAAAGTGCTTTGATCTGAAAAGCGCCTTCAATATTTGCAACGATCTTGTTGACCTGCCCCATGTTGCCGATGCCGAAGGAGGCGAGAATGGCAAAGATCGAAAAGAGGATTGCCAATATTTTACCGATGGTCTTGCAGCCTTTTTTACTGCCGAGCCCGTCCTGCAGATAGTACATAGCGCCGCCCGACCATTCTCCGTTTTTATTCTTTCTCCGGAAGTAGATGCCGAGTACGTTTTCGGAGAAGTTGGTCATCATGCCGAAGAAAGCGGCGACCCACATCCAGAAAACCGCTCCCGGTCCGCCTGAAACGATCGCGGCGGAAACCCCCGCGATGTTTCCGACGCCGACCGTCGCCGCGAGGGCGGTGCAAAGCGCTTGGAACTGGGAAATCGAGGAGCGGTCTTTTGTATGCCCCGAAACATGTTTGTTAAATACACTGCCGATGGTGTTTTTAAACCAGTGACCGATGTGTGAGATTTGGAACCATTTTGTCACGCAGGTCATGATAATACCGGTGCCGAGCAGCAGCACCAGCCCGATTTTTACCCACACAAAGTCATTGACCGCGTTGTTTACTTCTGTAAATTTTTGCAGGAAACCGCTTTTTTCGTCGCAGCTGCATAACATCAGCAACAGGGCGGAAACCGCAAATAACAGACCTACTCGTTTTTTCAAATGAATGTCCTTCCTTTCGATGATAATATCCTGTTTACAAAAAACGATAAAAGTCGGTGATCATCGTCTGTTGGGACGGTGATTGCCGGCTTTTATCATAAGAGAAAATTATTCCTTTTTCATCAGATCGCGGATTTCCTTGAGGATCGCAAGCTCTGTTTCTTCCTCTTTTTCTTCTGCCGGTGCTTCTTCTTCCGTTTCTTCTTCTTTTTCTTCCTTTTCCTTTTTGATCAGACTTTCCATCTTTTCCTGCGCTTTCATCATCAGCCGGATCACGACGAAAATCGAGAATGCAATGATCAAAAAGTCAATGATGCTTTGAAGAAAATTGCCGTAGGTAAGAGCGGTTTCGGCTTGTGTAATATTTCCGGCGGCATCGGTCACTGCCGGATTGATCACCCATTTTAAGTCGGTCAGGGTTACCTTTCCGGTCGCCAGACTGATCAGCGGAGAGATGATGTCAGCCACCAGCGAGGATACGATTTTGCCGAACGCACCGCCGATGACAACACCGACCGCCATGTCGATGATGTTCCCTTTCAAAGCAAACGCTTTGAAATCACTGAAAAACTTCTTCATTTTATCGTCTTTCCTTTCTTTTATTTTGATTCCGATAACAGTGATCTTTCACCTTGTCAAAAAGGAGAAAATACTGTCGAATAATCTGTTTTTCAGTATAGCATACCGGAAGCAAGATTGCAAGAGTAAGACCGTCCCTGTGCGGTTTTTACTGCTTTTCAGGATTCTTGGGCGCTTGGGGCGTCAGAAGATTTTTTCTTTTCCAAAAAATGCCGATCAGCAACAGCAGGGGAAACACCAATGCCGCTGAAATTCCCATCCGCAGATTGTCGTCAAAATGCCCCGATACCATGCCGACCAGAGTGGGACCGCCCGAACAGCCGAGATCTCCCGCCAGAGCGAGCAGTGCAAACATAGCGGTACCTCCGCCCCGAATCGAAGCGGCCGCCATGCTGAAGGTGCCCGGCCATAAAATGCCGACCGACAAGCCGCATATGCCGCAGCCGATCAGCCCGATAAACGGGATCGGCACCAGCGCGATCAGCAGGTAAGACGCTATGCAAAGCAGCACACTGGAGATCATGAACCGCTCTAGGTTGATTTTGTCGCCGTATTTGCCGTAAAACGCGCGGGAGGCTCCCATCAGGAGCGCGAAAGCCATCGGACCTGCCAAATCGCCGATGGCTTTGGTGACGCCGAGCCCCTTTTCCGCAAAGGTAGACGCCCACTGGCTGACCGACTGCTCGCAGGCGCCGGCGCAGAGCATTAAGAGCATCAGGATCCAGAAAAGCTGTTTTCCTGCCAGTTGCTTCAGAGAAAGGCCGCTGTCCTCTTCGGTATTCAGCTTGGCAATCGGTACTTTTGCGAAAACGACGGTGTTGACCGCGGGAACAATCGCCCATATGATTGCCATAATCTTCCAGTTATTGATTCCGAATATGGCAAAAAAGACAGTGGAGAGCAGAACGACACCGACGTGCCCCCAGCAATAGAAAGAGTGCAGCAGGCTCATGGCTTTTTCCTTGTTGTCGGAGGGGCAGGCTTCTACAATAGGGCTGACCAGCACCTCAAGCAGTCCGCCTCCGACCGCGTAGATCAGCACCGCCAGCAAAATGCCGACAAAGGGATCGGCAAAAAGCTCGGGCAGCACCGTCAACAGGATCAATCCCGCGGCGGCGCAGAGATGCGCGAGGATCGCTGCCGCGCGGTAGCCGATCTTATCCACAAAGGCAATGGCAGCCAAATCGACCAACAGCTGCAGTCCGAAATTGATGGTGACCAGCATGGTGATTTTGGTCAGCGGAATTTGATACCGGGACTGAAACGTCAGGAAAAGCAGAGGGATAAAATTGTTGACGATCGCCTGTACAATGTAGCCGACAAAGCAGGCGGCTATTGTTTTTTGATATTTCGCGTTCTTTTCTGTCATAAATAGGACGATTCCTTTCGGGATTATGCTCTTTGCTCATACTAAAATCTAATTGAAATCTTTCATCGATTTCCGAGGATGAATTGTGTCAGAAAAGGCAGACGACGCCGCTGGGCTGACGCCCAGCAAGGAGGATAACGCTTTCTGGCGCAATTCAGACCGGAAAGAATGAAAGTATTTCATTAGATTTTAGTATCAAACAATGCCGGTTGAACAAATCAAAATTACGCTTTAATATACCATATCTTAGGAGAAAAATCAATCAGAAGGAGAAAAACAAAGAAATCGACGATTGGGCGGGGATTGTAAGACAGCATTGAGTGCGCCCGATGAATCCTAAATTTCTTCGGGCGTTTCTTCTTACGGATGGTAGAATTTTTACATTTTTCTGATAAACTTTATTCAGTATAAGAGCGGGATAAATCAAAATTTGAAATCAATGATTTCATAAGCGGTTATCACCCCTCGCAGAGTTTTCATAAAATCCTCTGAACCCGTTGAAGGTAAAGGTTTTTTCGCAAGCTGCTCGCCTTATTCCTTTATACGATTGCACGCCGTTTTACCCTTGCTCCGAAGGATCATAAGGGCAGAAAAACTGATAACAAAACATAACAAGGTTTGGAGTTTACACAGAATTTGGCAGTGTTTCTTTATGGGTGAGGAAAGAATATCCCGGGCATCAAAAAAATTGTAATATTTTGTAATGTTATTGTTATTGTATTAGAAAATCGGAATGCTATAATATTAACAGAAGTGTTTTTTCTGCGATATCATCCTGCGGAGGGGTAGTACATATGAAAAGAATAGCAGTTGTTTTTCAATTTATTAGCATTATTGCATTATGCCTGGTACTCGGCGGATGTGATCGCAAGGCGAAACTGACGGTGTCGCAAGATGAGCATATTTCCGATACAGGGACAATAGTGGATTTTCCATTTGCAGACGAGGAGAAAGGATATTCACTGACATTTGCAGCATCGGAAAAAGATACTGGAGAATATGAATTGAAACTTTACGATGCGGCAGGCGAGATCATACAGCGGATTTCTTGTGGGAAGATGACAGAACCGGTGCAGTTTTCATATGATTACTTGATGCATCCATATCGATGTTTGCAGGCTTTTTCATGCGGCAGTCAGACCGGGCTTCTTTTTATGTGGAATGAAGAAGGATTTTTTGAACAAGCAATTGAAATTCCCCGGTATGATCAAGTCAGAGACCCGGGCTTTACCGTATCTAAGACAGATGGAACGCATCAGGAAAATACGATTTATCAAGTGAATTTGGCTGAAAAAAGGGCAGAAAAACTTCGTATTTGGAATATGCAAAATGATACCGGTATACTTATCATCCGAGATTGTCTGGAGAAAAAGAACATTTTTGAAGGAAAAGTGGAGTATGATGAAAATGGAAAATTGATAAATAAAAAATATTATGATGCTCTTTTCTGGAACGAGCTCCCGATTATTAGCGATAACTTTATAAATTCCGGGCAGGGGCATATCCTTAACAGTGAAACGGATGAGGTGGATGATAAAGATCGCCAAGTCATTCTGGAAAAATTCGGATTTCAGGGGAAAAAGCCGATGTATCAATATTATGACAGATATTACAATCTGCAATTGGAACTGTATTTAGATGAAAAGACCGGAAAGGGCTGCGGCATTATATATAACTATCAATTTACAAGCAAACTCCAAAAGACAGTGGAACTATATGGGGTTGCCATTAATACAATCAAGGAGCAGGAATGGAAAGGCCGGGAGCCTTTTTCTCTGAAATCTGTCTATGGAACAGACGGCAGGGAGAATCAGTTTGAGGATTATCAGGAAATTCGTAAATATACGAAAAACGGAAAACTAGACCATTTTACATCTCAACGTGTTGAAAATTGGAACCAGGAAGAACAAATATGTAATATTCTCAACATTGATTTTATATATCGCGAGGATGGCACTTTATACCGTCGGGATTACGGGCATGATGATTTAATATTTGGTTCAACTTATTGCAGTATAGGCAGCTTATATGATAATCAGGAGAGAGTGATTTTTGAGCATTGTTACATTACCCATGGCAGTATCGAATACTACTATATTTATGAAAATGACAGCAAGAAACCGACATACCGTTTGGGCTTGGATTATAATATGAATATGATTGATCCTGAACTGGTACGATATCAATAATGCTTGCTGAGTATATTGTGCTGCTGTTGATTTCAAGAGGTTTCAATCCCTCCGCTCTGCAACTATCCCCTGCGGGCTTGCTGCCGGCAAGTTTGAAGATTGAACATAAGCAAATCCTCCGTATGTTCTGAACCATACGGAGGATTCACTGTTTTACGAACACCCGCTGATTGTGGAACGGGGGGTTATATCCATTATTACAGACAGATCAACTGCAGAACAGATGATTGCCGATCCGCTTGATGACCGGGCGGGAGCGGATCCAGGAATTGGAGGTTTTTGCGGGATTATAATAGTAGATCGCACCGCCGGAGGGGTCCCAGCCGTTGAGCGCATCGCGGGCGGCGTTATAGGCGGAATCACTGACAGGCTGATTGAATTGTCCGTCTGTAATGGCGGTAAAGGCTCCCGGCTGATAGATCACACCGGACAGAGAATCGGGAAAGGAAGGGTGTTCAATGCGATTCAGAATAACGGCGCCCACTGCGACCTGTCCGGTATAGCTCTCGCCTCGTGCCTCTGCTGAGATGATGCGTGCCAGCAGATTAACGTTGGCATTGGTTGCGGAAGGCTTGGTACCGATGCTGATACCTAATCGCTTCAATGTTACAGGTCCGGCGATCCCGTCTGCCGCAATGCCTTGCTGCTTTTGAAATTTCGTCACAGCTTCCTTGGTTTTCGCGCCGTATATGCCGTCTACCGCTATTTTATAAAGGCCGCGCTCCTTTAACTTTTCTTGAATGGCACGCACTTCGGTCCCCCTGGAGCCGACCTTGGAGAGAGCCGAAACCTCTTCACCGGTATTGGTGCTTACCCAAAAGAGCGTAATGGCGAATAAATTGAGTAAAATAATGACAAGTATTTTTAATATAGGAAGGACTTTGTTTTTCATTATTTTAAAATTCCTTTCATCTGAACTTTTGTTGTCAATAATATATGTAATAATTTCCGGGTTATACATGAAAGCTCACCTGCCAAACGACAGCTTGTTATATTCTTTACTGCGCCTTGATTACATTTATACACCGGCATATGGAATCAAAAATGGAAATACATGAAAGATAAAAGTATAATAATGGAAAATCGGATAGCAATATGCTTGAAAAAGCGTTCCTATTGTTGTTGAAATTGTTCAAAAAGCGATATTTCCTTTTTTTCAAAAAAACTTGAAAAAAGGGATTGACAAGAGAGGGGATGATGTGGTAATATATTAAAGCTGTCCGGTGAGGGCAGGCCGCGGAGAGCGAAGTTGAGGACGAAAAAAGCCGAAAAAAAGGCAAAAAAGTACTTGACAAAAGAGCTTCGATGTGGTAAGATAAAAGAACGCTCCGGAAAACGACGAAAGCCGACAGGGAGCGCAAATGGATCTTGAAAATTAAACAATGTAAAAGAAACAAAGTTGTTCGAAGTAAATCAAGCCCTGATTTAATTCCAGTTTCGAAAGAAACAAAAAGAACAATCGTTAGTGATTGGAATGAGTGAAGACTCAAAACTTAATTTGATTTAGAGCAGAAATGCTTTAGATACCATAAAATTAAGAGTTTGATCCTGGCTCAGGACGAACGCTGGCGGCGCGCCTAACACATGCAAG
>JAQXIB010000141.1 GCA_029007575.1 Clostridiales bacterium
ATGCATCGATATGTACCTTGAAGAAAAAGGTCATGTCAACCGAGTAAAAGCCTTTGTTGAAAGGAACCGGCTCCACATCGAGGAAAACATTGAGCACTTCTACTCTTCGGCATTTCACACTCAGCGCACTGTCGATAATCGGCTGTGTCTGATTGGTGAAAAGAACCTGCAAATCCTCCAGGCAGTCTTTGTCACTGCAGCTGTCGTACACTCTGCCTGCATTGATGCAGACTGCTTCTTTAAAGCAATTTGCATGATTAGCAGAGTTGAAATTCGTATCAGCCATAATAATCCTCCTAATATCATGATTAAGGTTGTGAAATCAAAGCCTCAATACATATTATGAGGAAACGGCGAATTCGTGCATAGAAAAACAAAAAAAAGAGAAATTTTCGGTTGGACAAGAATCCAATGATATCTTTATTTTACCATATCAAGAAGCTTGAATCAAGAAGGCAAATGTGAACAACCGGTTTCTCTTAGCGGCGCAGATAATCTACGACCTCAACTGTTTTGCCTCCGCGGAGATAGACACGGGGAACACGTTTGCTGATGTCGCAGATAATTTCATAATGAATCGTATTCGCAAGGGAGGCAACTTCATCTACCGACAGGAAACTGTCCTCTGAATGTCCGAATACCGTCACAATGTCTCCGGCTTTCGCCTCCGGGATATCGGTAACGTCCAGCATCAACTGATCCATGCAGACCTTGCCGAGAATGTTAGCGGGTTTGCCGTGCAGCAGCATTTTACCCCGCCCGGAGAGGGCACGGTGATACCCGTCGGCATAACCGATCGGGACGGTGGCGATCCGCATGGGGTGCTCCGAAATAAAGTTTCTGCCGTAGCTTACCGAGCGTCCGGGCGGAACCTCTTTGACCATGGTTACAATGGTTTTCAGCTCCATCAGCGGTTTGATCGGCAGCATATCGTTAAAGTCGCCGCTGGGGGACAGACCGTACATGGAGATCCCCATGCGCGCCAGGTTGCAAAGCGGATTGGGATGCCGGATGATGCCGGCGCTGTTTTGAAGATGGATATAGCGAAAGCGGATGCCGGATTCTTGTAATCGCTGTACCAGGCTGTTGAAAGCGTTTTGCTGGGCGTCGGTGTAGTCAAGCGATTCCGAGCTCAGCTCATCCGCAACCGAAAAATGGGAAAAGATCCCCTCAAAGGAGAGATTCGGCAGCTTGCAAACGGATAGAATTTCTTGGGTGGCGTCGGAGTCCGACTGGTTAATAAATCCGATGCGTCCCATGCCGGTATCGATTTTCAGATGACATTTGACCGTAACACCGGCAGCGGCAGCCGCTTGACTGAGTTTTTCGGCGTACTCGGTGCAAAATACGCTCTGGCTGATATTCTGCTCGGCAAGCACGTCGGCGTACTCGGCAGGGGTGACACCTAAAATCAGAATGTCGCCCTCCGCGCCCGCATTGCGCAGGGAAAGCGCCTCCTCCAGATTGGAAACGCCGAAAAAGCGGATGCCCAGCCGGCAAAGCTCGGTGACGATGGCTTTGTCGCCGTGTCCGTAAGCATCCGCTTTGACGATTGCCATCAGATCGGTGGTTTTCGGCAGGCAGCCGCGCAGACTGTTAATATTGTATTCCAGATGATCCAGATTAATTTCGGCCCATGTTCTTTTTAATAGTTTATTCAATCGAAAGAACGTCCTTTCATAAAATTGTAATGATTAATACACAAAATAGAAATAATTTTAAAATATAATTTAAAACAAACATTTGTTTGAGTCTGCTCGTGGCAGAAAAACAGAGAATATCACAGAGCAACACCGCACCCGGCGGCAGGAAAGGAATATGCAAGATGCTAAACATTGCAAGATCAGTGGCCTTTACCGGGCACCGCCCCGAAAAAATTCCGGCGGGAAATCAGGAAGACAGCGCGCAGGTCCGGCGCATCAAGCAGGAGCTGCGGGAAGCAATCATCGGTAAAATCGAAGCGGGCTGCAACTGCTTTTTAAGAGGGATGGCAATGGGCGCTGATCTTTGGGCAGGCGAAATTGTGCTGGAGCTGAAATCGCTCTATCCTCAGATCCGCTTGGTAGGTGTGATCCCGTTTGCGGGGCAAGCTGATCACTTCCCGGAACCGTGGCGAAAGAAATATGATGCCGTACTGGCAGGCTGCGATTATGTGACGGTGCTGAGCGACAGCTACTACAAAGGCTGCTTTCGGGCCCGCAATCAATGGCTGCTGGAGCATTCCGAGCATCTGATCGCCGTATTCAACGGCAGCCGTGGCGGAACCATGCAGACACTGAATGACGCGTTGCTTTCGGGACACCGGATCATCGTCATCCGCTGTTGATTATTTTTTTCGTCTTTTACCCGATGAAGAGCTGAGAATCGAGATACCGGCAACATTAGATATGATCGACAGTACCATCAAAACAAGGCTGAGCGAGGAGTCCGAAGTCAGAAAAAGAAGGACGCAGACGATCAGACTGACGATACCAAGCACCAACAAGAGTGCGCTGAACACTTTGAGCCCCATAAAAATCGATTCCTTTCGGTAGAATTCCGCTGTGCGTTTTTCTTGCGGATACGACCGGCTATACAGCGGAGCAGAGTTCTGCTACGCATGTCGACAAGGTCGACAACGCTTTCGAAGGACAAACACAATCACTGCGGCAAAGCCTTGTTCTGCGTTTTTCCCCCGATACCCCCTTTTCGACGAAAATCAGCTCCGCAAGCGGCTTTGCCGTTGCTCACCGCTGCTTTTCTTTTCAATGTGTCCCTACGGCGGCACATGTCCGCCTCCGTGACAAGTTATAAACTTTATCATTGTTTGACCAATTGAGCGGAGCAGAGTTCTGCTTGACTTATTATAATACATATACCCGCAGATTACAAGTTATTCATCGGAATAAATCCGTGCGAATCATGGCTGCGATATTTCGGCTGTGCGACAATTTTTTCTTTACAAAACACTGCCTGTTGCCGTATAATATATAATAGAGTATTTTGTGACAAACCGGGATTGACGGTGATACATTTATCATTCTCGGGAAAGGACGATTTTATTATGTTGAAATTTGAAGAACTCAAAATAGAATTGCATAACAAGCTGCCGCAGGTCAAAGATTTGAAAGAGGCAATCGGCGTGGACGACCTGCGCAAGCGGGTTGCCGCATTGGAGGAGCAGGCGGCACAGCCCGGTTTTTGGGATGATCTGGAACATTCTCAGAAGATCGTAAAAGAAACTAACCAAATGAAAGCAAAGATAGAAGGCTACGAGAAGCTGGAACAGGAATATGACGACGTCATGACCATGATCGAGATCGCGCTGGAGGAACAGGACGAGTCCCTTTGGGAGGATGTCAGCAGTGCGGCCGACTTGTTTTTCTCCGATTTGGAATCCCAGAAGCTCGCCACCCTGCTGTCGGGAGAGTATGACAGCAAAAACGCGATCTTGACCTTTCATGCGGGCGCGGGCGGAACCGAAGCGCAGGACTGGGCGCAGATGCTCTACCGGATGTATCATATGTGGGCGGACCGCCATCACTTTAAGGTGAAGCTGCTCGACTATCTGGACGGGGAAGAAGCCGGGCTGAAAAGCGCGTCGATATTAATAGAAGGCATGAATGCCTACGGCTTTTTGAAGTCCGAAACCGGAGTACACCGATTGGTACGGGTATCCCCGTTTGACTCCTCCGGCAGACGGCACACTTCGTTTGCCTCACTGGAGGTCATGCCCGAAATTGATGACGAAATTGAGGTGGAGATCCGGGACGAGGATCTCAAGGTGGATACCTACCGCTCCAGCGGCGCGGGCGGACAGCATGTTAACAAGACCGAGTCGGCTATTCGGATCACCCATATCCCGACCGGCATTGTTTGCGCCTGCCAGAACGAACGCAGCCAGATACAAAACCGTGCGATGGCGATGAAGATGCTCAAATCCAAGCTGATCGAAATCAAGGAACGGGAACACTTGGAAAAGATCGACGACATCAAAGGCGAACAAAAGGAGATCGGCTGGGGTTCCCAGATCCGTTCTTATGTATTCATGCCCTACACGCTGGTGAAGGATCATCGCACCAATTATGAAGTCGGCAACATTTCGGCAGTGATGGACGGCGATCTGGACGGATTCATTAACGCCTATTTAAAGGCGAAGAGCCTTGGCGAGGTATAAAAGACTAAGGTTTCAACGACTGAATGACTGTGTTGGCAAGACACGGAGGTGACATCAAGTATGAGTTATCTGATGAATATAGCAGTGGATTGCATCGGCATCATTATTTTGCTTTTGATGTTTTTCAATTTCGGTTCACAGGATATCCAAAAGAGAGAAACAGACGATATCCTTTTTACGGTGATGCTGTTTGTCAATATAGGATTGCTGTCTACCGACGCGCTTATGTGGATTCTGGACGGCTCTGTTTTTTGGGGAGCAAGGACGCTTAATATTCTGATTACCGCTGTTTATTACATCCTTCAGCCGGCTATGTGTATGCTCTGGGTGTTATATTGCGCATACAAGCTGACCGAGAGCAAGAGACGTGTGGCAAAGCTCGTTCCGATCTGTTTGCTGCCGATGATATTTGTTCTTATCCTGACGGTTATCAGCTGTTTTACCCCCTTTGTTTTCTATGTTGACGCATCGAATCATTACAGCAGACAAGCGTATTATATTGTTTTTGTGCTGCTCTGTTTTTGGTATTTTTTCTACGCCTTTATTTTGGCGATGAAGGTCAAGAAAACCGAGAAAAAGCCGAAAACGAAGGAAATGACTAATTTTTTGTTGCTTTATCCGGTATTCCCGGCGATCGGCGTGATCATTCAGTCAATATTTTTCGGGATCTCTATTATATGGATCGGTTCGGTGATCTCTTTGCTGATCGTTTATTTTAACCTGCAAAACGCGAAAATCACCAGTGATCCGCTTACCGGGGTCAACAACCGGCGCCGTTTTGAGAGCTTCATGGAATACAAGATCCGCAACCGGCACGGAAAATCCAAGCTATATCTTTTCATGATCGATATCGATCATTTTAAAGGGATCAACGACAGATACGGACATCTTTGCGGCGACGAGGCGATCAAACAGACGGTAAAAATATTGGTTAAAGCGGTCAAACGGCAGGACTTTATCGCACGTATCGGCGGGGATGAATTTGTTGTGGTCGGCGAACGGGACACCGATGCGGAAATATTTGAAACGATTACCGCAATCAGACGGGAATTTCAAACATTTAACGAGACCAAAGCGCAGACCTTTTTGCTGTCTGCCAGCATAGGATACAGTATCTTGTGCGAGGAAGAAACCAAAAGCATAGACGCGATTTTAGCAGAAGCGGATACATTGATGTATCAGGAAAAAAAGCTGCATCATGCAGCGGGGCTGAGATAAACCAACAAGGGGCTGTCAAACATGACAGCCCCTTATTGATTGGTAGTGATCAACGTTCCGCCCGGAGAAGAAAAGCTTTGGATATACCGTCCCTCGCCGCTTCAGTCTTTGCTTTTCTGAAAATCCGCGCTGGGTAAATTGCCGATGATCGATTTATAGGTCTTGGAGAAATAAGAAATGTTTGAAAATCCGCTGGCATAGGCGCTTTGCGCCACGTTATATTTTCCTGTACTCAACAAGGAAAAGGCATAATTACAGCGAATATAATTTAAATGGCGCAGCATGGTTTGCCCGGTTACCTCTTTAAAAATGTGACACATATAATATCTGCTCAGCCCGACACTGCGGCAGATATCGTCGATCGAAATATCCTGTTCAAAATGCTCGTAAATATACTGAATGGCGGCTTTTACGGCATGGAACTTCGGGGATTCCGGTGCGGTGACGGTATTGTCATCGCTGCCTTGACGTGCCAGAAGCGCCATAAGGCACTGTACATATCCGCTGATCGCTTCCCGGTAGTAAGGGCGTTTATGTTGGTATTCTTCCGCGATTTGATCGTAAAACCGCACGATCTCCGGGTCGGAGGATTTTATGGGCAGATTTCCTGCGCCGGGATAAACCGAAGCATCCGGGATCAGACAGTAATATTCACATCTTTCGCTGATCGGATAGATCATATGCAGGCGGTTACTGTCCAAAATGGCGATTTCTCCTGCGGAAACCTTGGTTCTCCGCTCATCGGAGCATACGGTCGCCTCCCCTTCGATAAACAGCAGAAGTTCGGGGTTCTTATGCCAGTGCGGCAGAAACGCGGCGCCGGTTTTGAGCAGCATATCCCGATGGAACAGGATCTTTAGCTGCGCGTCTTTATAGATATGATATTCGTATGGCATAAACATCACCATTCCTTTTCGGAGGGCGCCGATGCCTTCCGGATCGCTCGGAGCGGCTATTCCGCCAAAAGAAGCTGCTCGAGATCGGCGACTGTCTTTACAATATAGGTGGCTTTCGCGCGCTCCAGTTCCTCTCGGCTTCCGTAGCCGTAAAGGACACCGACCGAATCCAAGCCGGCTTTTTGCGCGCCGATGATATCATAATCCCGATCTCCGATCATCACTGCCGATGCTCGCTCGGTCACGCCGCAGGCCTCCAGCGCGTATTCGATGACCTCGTTTTTCTTTGCTCTTGTTCCGTCTAAATTTGCGCCGGCAATATATCGGAAATAATCGTCTAAATGAAAATGCTCCAAAATCTGCTTGGCAAATACTTCCGGCTTGGAGGTGGCGACGATCAGCGTTTTCCCGCTGTTCGCCAGATGCTCCAGCATGGGCGCGATTCCGTCATAAACCTTGTTTTCAAAAATTCCGGTTTCGCGAAAATATTCCCGGTAGAGCGTCACCGCGTGTTTGGCTTCCTCCTCAGAAAATTGGAAGTATTTTTCAAAAGAATCGATCAGCGGCGGCCCGATAAAGGGATACAACTGTGTCCTGTCTTTGATCTCTATGCCGTATTTTTTCAGTGCGTAGGCAACCGAATTGGTAATACCGACGCCGGGATCGGTCAGGGTGCCGTCCAAGTCAAACAAAACGATCTGATTTTTTCTCATTGCCGCTTTCCGTCCTTTTCTCAAGTCGCGCCGAATCCGATGCTGCATGGTTTCGGCATATTGTAATCATTATAAAACATTGCCGGAGGAAACGCAACGGTTTGCGGGAAAAAACCGGAACAAAATCGGATCCTTTGGCAAGCGCATTGACTTTGCCGCCCGATTAGGATAGAATTAGGAATACCGATTGTGAATGTTTACAAAATATTTACAGCCGTTCATAAGAAAAGAATGTAAAATTCTAATGAAAACAGTATGATAAAATAGGTGTAAAAATAGAAACGGAATCCTTTTCGTTCGCGGAGCGCGCAAACGGAGGATTCTGCTTTGTTGCGGGGGCAGCCCCGAATAGCGGAAGGGAAGGTTCGCCGAAATGGCAAAGGATCATTTGGATTTAGAGGAAATCAAACGCCGCCAGCAGCAGCTTGTGGAGATGAAAAAGATCAAACAGGGACAGATGGAGGCGCCGCAGGTGGATCTGGAGGCGGAGAAAATCGTGCCCCACACCGCCAAGGAAAAACGTCAGAATTTCTGGTATCATTATAAATGGGTGACGATCGGCTCGGTTTTGGTGACGGCATTACTGATCTTTTTTATAGCAGACATGGTGACCAAGGACAAGTACGATATTACCATTATGGCTTTCAATCAGTATCAGAATTATTTAAGCACGGATGTGCAGGAGAAAACCTTTGAGCAATTCGCCGCCGATACCGACGGAAACGGCGAGGTGAACGTACTGGTCAACGGAGCCCAGACTTATCCCTCCGGCAGCACATCGTCCGGTGCGATCGTTGATCCGCAGATGGCGCAGGTGGCAAGCACCAAATTGTTTGCGGGAATGCAGACCTTTGAGGGATTTATTTTCCTGATGGATGATGGGACTTATGATTCGATTGTGACAGACGCCGAAACCGGGAAAAAGGCAGATATCTTTTTGGATCTTTCGCAGTACAGCGAGCAAAACGCCGCCTTTCAAGGGGATAAATTATATTTAAAGGACACGCAGTTGGCAAAAGATTGGGGCTTCAAGGAAGTACCGGATGATTTATTCCTCTGCCTGCGTGATTTTGATAAATATGACGCGGGAAAAGAAACCAACAGAGTCAAGAAGCTTCGCGCGCAATATGCGCAGGAAAAAGAAGTTTTCGACAAGATCATTGAATCGGTGTTGAAAACTCCTGCGTCGGAAGCGACCGCAAGCGATGCTTCCGGCAAGTAAATCGGAAACAATATGCCCTTAGTGAGCAGGAAATATCATGGTTTCCTGCTCGCTAAGGGCATTGATTTGTTTTATCTGCTGTTTTGCATCGGTTTTTTCGATCATCTGCTCTGCTGCTTGGCATCCGGATCGCGCAGGTCAGACAGCCCCAGAATATAATCGGTAGTGGTGTGATAATATTTTGCCAGTGTGATGAGCGCCCAAACCGGAATTTCATAGATTCCTTTTTCGTATCTCCGGTAAACCTCACGTTTACAGTTTAACACTTTGGCAATGTCTTCTTGTGTTTTATCCGAATCTACTCTTAAATCTTCCAGCCGCTGAAAAAACATAGGATATCACCTCGTCTATAATGCTACTATTTTGTTGCACTATAGATCGATTTATGCTACAATATTGTGGCATAAAGGTGGTGAAAAGAAATGGATTTGTATAAAGAAATATTGGCATCTGTTTTATCTAAATCAGAAATGCGGGTTACATTTCCGGATTTAAAAGCAGATGCTAAAGAAATCGTAGAAACAGAAAGTTATCAGGCTTTACAAAAAATCAAAGAGGTTCTCGGGGATGACAGTCTTACGGACAAGGAATGCTTTATGAAAATCGAAGAAATTATTTGCATATTTGAAGCAATGGGGTGCAATGTCGGGAATCGCCATGATTTTGGATAAGTTGGAGAAGAAGGGGAATAAGATTTATTCTCCGATAAATTTTACCGTTCATTAACCCAAAAGGGGCTCTTCTGACGAAGAACCCCTTTTACTTGATTTCAGTCCGATGAGGAGGCAAAGGAGCCATCCTCAGCCATGCCGTCCGATGATTGCATCCTCTTCAGCGTTTCCTGAAAGAACACGTCCAATTGACCGACATATCCGCTTTTCCAAGGCTTGTTTCTGCCGCAATAATGGATAATCGCCGCATGCTCCCGCACCCAATCCAAATCCAGCCACCCTTCGTTCCTCGGGTTGAGCGCAAACAGCCGCTCGGTCATATTGTAACGGTAAGGATCCAGCGAAATGATCTTGGAGCCGTACAATGCGCTGATAATGTCCTGATCCGGCAGGATCAATTTGTTTTTGTACTTTTCGATATAGCGGAAAACCTCTTGCATGTCCTGCTCCAGACGCAGCTTTTGCAGGTTCATCAGCATGACGCCCGAATTGATATAAGGGCTGTCCTCATCCATATCCAGCCGCAATTCGTTCACCTTGTGCATCAGCTTTTTGATGTGGGAAGCCGCGGCGAAAAAAGAATCCTGCATCGGCGTTTCGTACAATTCCGTCAGGCTCCCGTTGACAATGATGTCGGGATCGAGATACAGGATGCGGTCGACATCTTCCGGCAGATAGCGGGCGGCAAAAATCCGGTAATAAATCTCCTGCGGATATCTTGCCGTTGTGGGGGCGTCCTCCAGTTCGAGATCCTTCGCGGAAACGGGAATCAGTTGATGCGGCGCAGAAAGGATCGCCCTGGTGGAGGCAAATTCTTCTTCTTTGACAGAGGTATGCAGAAAATAGACGGTGAAAATGACCTCCGGATTGCTGTACAGCATCGAGGTCAGCATGATGTTCAAATAAGGGATATAGTTGGCATCCAGCGTTACCAATATGTTCATATGAGAACGATTTTCGGATGCGGATTGTTTTATTGTTTCGGTATTCATCTTCGCTCTCCTTTTCAGAATCCTCTTTGACGGGGCTTTGTATCAAGCCGTCGGAGCGGGGAATGAAATCAGTATATCATACTTTGAAATGTTTCTCAAGACGTCGCATCTTTCAGTCGGGAAACGGCATCGTGTCGTTCGTGATCTGCCAAAGAACCTGTTATTTTGCGGAAATCGAAAGAATGATACAGAAAGATATTGACTTTCCTACTATTCCCATAGTAAAATAGAGAAAACGACAAAAATACGGAAGGAGCAAATCGGATGATGATTTCAACAAAGGGAAGATACGCCTTGCGCGTGATGATCGATATCGCCGTTTATTCCAACGGTAATTATATTTCATTAAAGGACATCTCCGCCCGACAGGAAATATCGGTGAAATATCTGGAGCAGGTGATCTCTCTCCTGAACAAAGCGGGGTTTTTGCACAGCCTGCGCGGAAATAACGGCGGCTACAAGCTGGCAAAGGAGCCGTCTGCCTACACGGCGGGGGATATTCTCCGTGCGGCGGAGGGGTCGCTGGCGCCGATCGCCTGCCTGCAGGATGAATCGAATCAGTGCAGTCGTCGGGATCAATGCACCACGCTGTCATTCTGGGAGCAATACTATCGGGTGATCACCGATTATGTAGACGGCGTTACCTTGCAGGATCTTGCCGATAACGCCAAGGCGATGGCTGGAAATGATTACAGCATTTAAGGCGGCTTATCATCATTTGGAGTAACGATATGAAAAAGTTATCTAATAAAAAAGAGGTATTAACGTTTGTTAGGGAGCGCTTTCCGGTTCCGGATAAACTGGAGGAATCGGAACCTGCTTCCATCATTCTCCCGGACTGTTTTTTTGAGGCCGGATGTGAAGACGCATCACTATCGGACAAAGCTCGCTTTTATTATGGTGCAAGTAGATTCTCCGATTTATTTTTAGAGCTTGTCAAGGCGTTTCATGAGCCTTATATTTTAGCCGGAGATTTTAGACAAACCGGCTCGATTTATGAAACTTGGAGCGATTTGAAAAATCACTACGCATTTATAAAATTAAAAACCTATTTTCAAGATAGAGCATTTTATAAATTGACTTTTCCCGAGGATGATTTTATAGCGGATCTTCTTGTGGAAAACGGTTTTTGCTACTTTACTAATTTGGATCTGTTTTTTCCAAGGAATAAGATAATGCTTCGATTTGATTGCCATATGCAAATACTGATTTGGCCTTATGATCATCACTCCTTTCAACATTCCATACAGACTTTTATGAAAGAACATCCTGAATTTGAGTTGGTTGATTGTTGAAAAATACATGGAATATTGATTTTTAGAATGAATGTAATGCTAAAATCTGATTGAAAGCGTTTCATTAGATTTTAGTATAAGTAGTTGCTTTATGCTATCATTTCAGAAATACAGGAATTTTTTTCGAAAAGCAAACAATAAAAATTTTCGGCCTGTGCTTGAGATTTTCCAGCACAGGCTCATTTTTGACATTTTGTTGAAAATGAGCATTATATACTGTTCATTTTTGCGGAATAATAAGAATATAGAAACAATGAATAAAAAACATTTTACAAATTAATAATATTTGCACATAATTTTATTATAAAACTCTTGAATGTATCGACAAAAAAATTTATAATATAACAAGAATGTTATTAAATTAACAATCAACAGTACAGAGGCAACGGCTGCGCAGCAGCGAAATCGTTCGTATCTGTTTTACGATATTCGGAACAGCACCCTGTTTTGCGGTGCTTTCGGAATTTTGCCGCGGATGCCGTCTTTCACAGAAGCGATAAGACTTTCTGAGAATTTGCTTGATTTCAAATAATCAGGAATGTACGCCCAGGGTCTTTTGCATATTTATTTGCATATTTAATAGGAGGACTTGGAAATGGACAGATTAAAAGGTAAGGTTGCTATTGTAACCGGCTCAACAAGCGGTATCGGTATCGGTATTGCAAAACTTTTCGCCGCTGAAGGCGCTAAGGTCGTCATTTGCGGACGCCGTGAGGCAAAGGGACAAGCTGTGGTTGACAGCATCGTAAAAGAAGGCGGAGAAGCGTTCTATCATTTCATGGATATCACCGCGGTGGAAAGCATTGACGCTCTGCTCAAGGATACGGCTGAAAAATACGGAAAAATAGATATTCTCGTAAACAACGCCGCTAATGTCGCTCTGAAAGACGGTCGTGTGGATGAGCTGACATTGGAAATGTGGGACGGCATTTTCCAGAGCGATCTTCGCGGAACATTTTATGCCGTGAAAAGCGTACTGCCCTATATGAAGGAAAATAAAGGCGGTTCTATTATCAATATCGGCTCTATGGCATCCTGCGGCGGCGATTTGGGATCAACAGCTTACGCTTGCGCAAAGGCCGGCGTCGATATGCTTACCAAATCCACCGCGCTGCAGTACGGCAAGGACAATATTCGCTGCAACTGTGTTCGCCCCGGATTGATCGTTACCCCGGAGAATGAGGCTCATGTTCCTCAGGTCTTAAAGGACATTTTCTTAAACAACATCATGGTAAATCGCTACGGAAGCCCCGAGGATATCGCGAATATGTGCGTTTATCTTGCCTCGGATGAGAGCGAATACTTTACCGGACAGGTCGTCACAGTCGACGGCGGCTTAAATGCTCATGTTTCTACCGTCGGTCAGTTTAAGCAAATGCAATCTCGTACTTGGTAATATTTTGACATGCTTTTTGATGGCGTTATCGACAGTCACTGTCGATAACGCCGTTTTTATATCCCTGCTGATTCATACTAAAATCTAATGAAATACTTTCATTCTTTCCGGTCTGAATTGCGCCAGAAAGCGTTATCCTCCTTGCTGGGCGTCAGCCCAGCGGCGTCGTCTGCCTTTTCTGACACAATTCATCCTCGGAAATCGATGAAAGCTTT
>JAQXIB010000142.1 GCA_029007575.1 Clostridiales bacterium
CCGAATCATATTGATTCTGCCGTAATACTCTAAATGAAAGTTAAGATAAAAAAGGTCTCTACTGAATTAGTGAGAGACCTTTTTTCGTATTACACCTCCAGCGTATGTGTGCGAACATACTCAGAGGGAGAACATCCTACCCTTTTTTTAAATTGCTTGGAAAAATAGTACTCATCATAAAATCCGAGTGCCCTGGCTGTTTCTTTAACACTGTTCCCTGTCATAAGTAAAATGATGGAGTGCTTCACTTTATGATCCAGTACGTATTCCATAGGACTTTTGCCATAAATTTGCTTGAAATAGCTTGAAAACGTCCCGACAGATAAATTAGCCTTTTGCGCTAAATCCGCCAGAGTGTAGGCTTTTTCCGGATGATTGACAAATTCATCATGTATTCTGTATATGACGTCATCATACTTTCCAAAGGATTCCAATCGGGAAGACTGTTTCAAAATAACATCATAAATACCGGCAATATGCTGATCTCTCTGTAGGTTTTGTTGAAAAGATTCCGTATGCTGTTCCGCTTTTACCAAGGATACAATATGTTGACTGATTGTTCGGGAATCATCGTCATAGATTACCGTCGGAGTGCGAAAAAACAATAAAATATCCTTTTTCCCGATTGCAGCACTGACATGCGCCCAGTTCAATTTTCCGGTTTCTTCCATTTTGATATTATGATATACATACGGCGGTACAATCAAAGTTTCACCCGGCCCGATTCGATATTCGATTTCACCGATCCTGCAATAATAACACCCCTCCACCACAAAAACGATAACCGTAAAAGGATAACATCGCTCGTTTTGAATATGCGGTTCTTTGAATGCATCATATTCCCCAATGTAATAGGTGTAGTTGATATTCACAACAGGATTCCCCTTTCCGGATATCTCTAAACCGATCTGATTGCAGCTATTGGCATCCGTCTTGATGTCATAAATTTTCCCTATACTTAATATCATACATCTTTATATCGTATAAAACAAGATTATTTTTAAGATAATACATGCAATGGACAATAAGATACATTGCTGTTATCCCTGGAATTTCTTATAATAAATGTGTAGTGAACCAATTAAACCACAGCATAAGGAGGAACAGATCGTGATTGACGAATTAAATGAATTGCTGCATCCCGAAACGCTGCCGCTGCAAAAGCCGGGACGAAGGGCACATTACGAGGGAAGTATAGACAAAACCGGAGGAAATGCCGACTGGGACTGGCATCTTTATCAAGACGAAAATAAAGAATGGGTCCTTTTTGAGCAATACGGAGCCGGCTGCATCTATAACTTTGTACAGCATAGATATATTAACAGTCCGGAGCCAACCTTTCGTTTTTACTTTGACGGAGAAACAACGCCCCGGTTTGAAATAAAGCCCTCCCAATTCGGTGAAAAATATCCTTTCATCGAACCCTTGGCAGAAAAGTTTATTGGCCCCGATGCGACAGCAACTCATGGACAAAGCATGGTGATTCGGGTTGTCAGAAGTTTTGTTCCGATGCCGTTTATTTCTTATTGTAAAGTGACCTCTGATATTATGCTGGAAGGAAACATAATCCCGCACGGCGGATGGGGACATATTGTCTATCACACCTACTCGCATGACAAACCGGTACAAAGTTTTTGTGCAGATGATAGCAGATACCGTCTCCTTGCCCAGTTGTGGAAACAGTCGGGACGTAATCCGTTACAGAGAACAGAAAAAACGCGGGCACTGTCTGATTCATTTGTTTTAAAAGGCAATTCAACCATATCGGTTTTCCGGGATCATAGGGCAGGTCTTGTTACTGCCATAAAAGTGCAAACGAAAAATTATGCTCAGGAGCATTTGCAAAATCTTTGGATTTGCGCAAAGTGGGACGGACATACTCAAAACGATCTGGAAGTACCTTGGGGCTGTCTGTTTTCCAATGAGTTGGGTTATCATCAGGTTACCTATTTATATGCAGGTATGGATGCAGACGGAGGATATTATTGTTATTTCCCGATGCCATATCGTCATTCCGCAGAAATTTCAATCGAAAACCGCGGCGGTTCTGATGTTGAAATCGATTATTTTTGCGTGGAATCCACATCGGAATACAATGAAATTTACGCTGATGATAAATTCGGCTACTTCATGAACACGCCGTATTATCCCAAAAAACATACCAAAAATGCAGACAGCATCATCGCATCCGTTTCGAATATATCCGGACATGTGATCAGCTCGGTAGTAACCGGATATCCGTTCCGAGACGGTGGACGGGCTGACTGTGAAGGTGATGCTCGAATCCATTTCGACGGCATTCGCACACCTCAAATCGAAAGCGACGGCAGTGAAAGCTATTCCTGTTACGGCTGGGGATTTTGCAGCCCGCCTCAGTTTAATCCTGCCAGCGGCTATGACGGAAAGGAATTTGATGTCCACCATGACTGGAGCATGACACGCCAACTGCCGGGAGATTGTTATCCGTTCTATGACAGTCTGCATTTTGCTTTTGAGTCCTTTGGATGCAATGATGGTGATATGTATCATTCCGGAACCGTATTTTATTATGGAAGCAAACATTCTTGTATGACTTTTATCCGAGATTTTTCCGCAGCGGAAGAGACCATGACCTCTTATTTTGAAGGCGATGACGATGATATTGCCGTAGAATTATCGGGTAATCGAGCGAAAACAATCACCTTTTCGGTGCCGATTGACCATGCCGGTGAAATCATACTCCGACGCGTCAGTGATCAAGGTCAAGGTCGGCAGTTGGCAACCGTATATGTAGACAATGTTGCTTGTGCACAACCCTGGTATAATCCGGATCACAATCCATATAAACGTTGGTTAGAAGATGAGTACATAATTACTTCCGACCATTTACAGAATAAAGATACGGTAACGATTACGATCGTTCCGGAAGAAATAGAAGGAAAAACCGCATTTAATCAATTCGGAATAAAAGTATACAAAGTTTCCTATTAAACATCTTGCGCAATAAAAGTCCCCGCCTTGATGAACTACGCCCATCTGTTAGATATATGATCTACAAATGGAGCCCGTTCAAAAAAGGCGGGGACTTTTTCTATGATGATTTTCCTCTGTGCTAATTTTACTCTTTGCGCGCGGCTTCTTTCGCCTGCAGCAGTGATGCCGCCAATCGGCGTCATTTTCATTTTTCAGACATGTCCTCCCGCGGAGAAACCCCAAACCGCTTACAATAAGAACGATAAAACGCGGAATAATCTTTAAACCCGCTCTTTTGGCATGCCTCCATCGCAGGCTGGCCCTCCCGAAGCAGTGATCTTGCGTTCATCAACCGCTTTGCCAGAATATACTCCCCGACCGGCGAACCGGTTGCTTGCTTAAATAAACGATTGATCTGGGAAACGCTCAGAAAAAAACGCTCACTCAACAAATTCAGCGACAGATCATCGCTTAAATGCTGATTAATATAGGAGATCATTTTTTCCGCCGAGGTTCTCTGTACCGAAAACGGATCGTCTTTTTTTAAAAATGCCGTATAAAGCTGTTCCAGCAAGGAATAAAGATAAGATAGTATCTTTAAACGCCGCTCTTGTTCATTCTCAGCCGGCGCGCACATGGCATCTAACAGTTCCATGGGGCGCATTTTCTCAAATTCGGTAGGGAAATAACGGTTTTTTTGCCCAAGCGGACGATCCCAAAAAGCCTTCAGCAAATATCTTTCCGGATCAACAGCGTCCAATAGGCTGTCCGCAAACTGAATGACATACCGCTCATACGGCTTTTCGGATATAATCCTCACCTTATGAACTTCGGAGGGACGCATAATAAGAATACAGCCCGGCTTTAAAGCATAGGCGTTTCCTTCCACTAAATATTCGGCATTTCCGGACAAAAAACAATAAATCTCATACTGATCATGAATATGAAGAAAAAAGTCTTTTTGCTGCGGATGGGTGTCATAATTATGGGTAAACTGCAAATCATCCTTTCGATAAACACAAAGCTCCGACATGGTAATATTTCTCCTTTCGGCTCCGGCGCCGCGTCATCATTTTATTGTTTTTTTGGTCGAAATCTACCCGCCTGTATCAACATCTAAGTTTATCATATCATGTCATGCGCAGATTTGCAATGTTATTTGCAATAATACTCAATTGATTTGTAAATATATACAATCTATAATAAAGGTATCATAAAGTAATGAAATGAAAATTCGAAAGGAGTTTTCCGGTTTGCAAAACAACTATCTGCTCCCCTCAAAGACAGCGCAAACGCTCTATCAATCCGTTCGTGAACTGCCGATTTACGACTATCATTGTCATCTGTCTCCCAAGGAAATCTGGGAGGACAAACCTTTCGATAACATCGGCGAAATGTGGCTGGCAGGTGATCACTATAAGTGGCGGTTAATGCGGGCAGCCGGCATTTCTGAAGACAAAATAACGGGAACTGCGTCTTGGAAAGAAAAATTTCTTGCCTATGCGCAAGCCATCTCTTTGGCGGCGGGCAATCCGCTCTACCACTGGACACAGATGGAATTGAGCTTGTATTTCGGTATTGAAACTGCTTTGTCTCCCGATACTGCCGAAGTAATCTGGGATGAAGCCAACCGCGTGATCGCCGAAAAAAAGCTCTCGCCCCGCAAGCTGATGAAACAGGCAAACACGGTATACGTTGCCACCACCGACGATGTGGCGGATTCACTGGAATACCATCGTTTACTGCAAAACGATGATACGCTTTCCACCAAAGTAACACCCTCCTTTCGCACCGATAATCTGTTGCAAATCCGGCGACCTGGCTACCGTTCCTACATAGAAAAGCTGTCGGCGGTTTCCGAAATCGAAATCACCGATCTTGCTTCATACGATGCCGCAATTGAAAAACGGCTTCGCTTCTTTATCGAATCCGGCTGCCGTTTTACCGATGTGGGACTGCCTTCTTTCCCGGATCGGATCGGTTCGGACGCAGAAGCAGACGATGTGCTGCGGAAAGCGATTGCCGAAGAAACAATCTCAGATGCGGAATATTCCGCTTTTCTGGGACGGATGTATCTGTTCTTGGGAAAACTATATCAAAAGTACAACGTCGTGATGCAACTGCATCTTGCGGTACAGCGCAACATCAACACGCCGCTGTTTCAGGCGGCAGGCGCTGACAGCGGCGGCGACTGCATCGGTGATCCGATCCCCGGTCAACACCTCATTGCCGTTTTAGACGCGATCCACCAAGACGGCGGCTTGCCGGAAACGATTTTATACACCCTCAATCCGGTCATGAACGATCAGCTCTGCGCCATCGCAGGCAGCTTCCCGCATGTCAGAGTGGGTGCGGCATGGTGGTTTAACGACCACAAGGAAGGTATTGAAGAAGTCATTCGCACCATTGCCCGCGTCGGTCATATCGGCAGCTTTCTCGGCATGCTGACCGACAGCCGCAGCTTTTTGTCTTATGCAAGGCACGATTATTTCCGGCGTATTCTTTGCAGCATCCTCGCCGGGTGGCAGGACAGCGGCGAATTTGCGGGAGATACCGAACAGCTTGCCAAGGCAATTTGCTGTGACAACATTAAAAATTTGATTGAGAAAGGAAAGAAACCGGAATGAAAATGACCTTTCGTTGGTACGGGGACAACGATCCTGTTACCTTAGATAAAATACGGCAGATTCCGAAAATGAGCGGAATCGTTTCAGCCGTTTACGATGTCGCTCCGGGCGGCATCTGGAGCGAAGAAAGCATTGCGGCGCTGAAAGAAAAGGCAAACCGCAACGGCTTGGAATTCGAAGTAGTGGAAAGCGTACCGGTGCCTGAGGAAATCAAACTCGGAAGTGACAAGGCTCCCGCCCTCATTGACAATTACTGCGAAAATATCCGACGTTTGGGTAAGGCGGGTGTGAAATGCGTTTGCTACAACTTTATGCCGGTATTTGACTGGCTTCGCAGTGAATTGGAGCATCCGCAGGCAGACGGCGCTAACGCGCTTGCTTACGATGAAGAAACGGTGCTGTCGATGAATCCGCTGACCAGTGAGTTTTCTTTGCCTGGATGGGATGAAAGCTATACCAAGGAGCAACTCAAAAATCTGCTTGCCCGCTATGAAAGCATTTCCGAAGAACGCCTATGGGAAAATCTCAGCGTGTTTTTACAGGCAGTGATCCCGGTGGCGGAAGAATCCGGCATCAAAATGGCGATCCATCCCGATGATCCGCCGTGGGGACTGTTCGGTCTGCCCCGCATTATCACCAACGAAGCGAACTTAGAACGCTTTTTAAAGATCGTTGACAGCCCGGCAAACGGCTTGACCTTCTGTACCGGTTCCTTAGGAGCCTCCTCGGAGAATGATCTGGTGCGGATGGCAGGGCGGTTTGCCAAACGAATCTACTTTGCACATCTGCGCAACATCCTGCGAACGGGACCACGCCGCTTTGAAGAAGTCGGACATCCCACCGAATGCGGTTCTCTTGATATGTACGGTATCGTCAAAGCCCTCACAGACAACGGTTTTGACGGTTATGTCCGCCCCGATCACGGCAGAATGATTTGGGGAGAAACCGGACGATACGGCTACGGCTTATATGACCGCGCACTCGGTGCCGCTTATCTGAACGGATTGTTCGAGGCAGTAGAAAAAGACGCAAATTGCCAAAAAGGATAAGGGAAAGGAATGATCATATCCATGAATCAAACAGTGGTAATCA
>JAQXIB010000143.1 GCA_029007575.1 Clostridiales bacterium
CTTTCAAATTCATTCCCATGGGTTGTTTGAAATCTGATAAACGAATTTGTCCATTACTATATCGGTACATTCTTATCCACTCCAAGTGCAAGCTTTTTGATGCATTTTGCTGTTTTCCCTTGCACTTATTATACCATAAAACTCGCTCAAAGTCAGTATTTATGCGGCTCCATAATTTGTTCAGTGTACATTAGAATAAAAGCCGCCGAGGGATACTGCCTTTACTGTATCTCCGGACAGAGTAAAAAGAAATTTTTGTTGATTCATGGCGGTCGGTGCAAGCATGGCTGCTTCTATACCTGCTTTGAACCAGTCAGGCATGGTATCGTTTATTTTACAAAGATCGTTCATTGGCTTGGAATGGTGCGCAATGCCTTGTGTTTGACCGTAACCGAGGGACAGAACGCAAACTAATTTTTCTTCCTTATTGACAATGCATCTTTTTTTGGTCACGCCTTTGGAAAAGCTCATGGCTACCCAGCAGGTATTTAAACCAAGCATTTGGGCTTTCAGTGCGATACGTTCACCGTAATAGCCGAGTTTTTCTTCCAGACGAGCACTCTTTTTCCCGATCAGGGCAATATAATTTTTCACACCGGAAAACTTGCCGTAGTGCGCCATCAAGCCGTCAAACGCTTTCGGCTCGTTTGTAATAAGTTGAATGTTCAAACCGCTTTCGGCATTACAGACGGCAATTTCTTCGTGTAATTGTTTGACGATATCTTCGGAAATTGGTTTATCAATGTAAGCGCGTACAGAGTGACGGACCTTTATTGCTTCCGGAATTGTCATGATCATCTTTCCCTTTCTCGCTGATAATGATGTGACGCGAATTTGCCCACCATTCTTTAGTACGGCAGTTGATAAGATCCTGCCGGATGGGAAAGACACGTCTTATACGAGATTATTATTTTTCAAATTCTGACGCAACATTTTCCAACAGCTTGCGGATCTCCAGATGCTGCGGACAAGCCTTTTCACATTTTCCGCATTTAATACAGTCGGAGGCTTTGCCGTTATGAACGGTATGTACGTCGCTGTAGTAGTAATCGGCATTCCAGTCACGGAACATTTTTTTTGCGTTCAGACAGGCAAAAAGATCGGGAATCAGAATATGTTTCGGACAGCCGTCCGTGCAGTAACGACAAGCAGTACAGGGAATCAGATTTTGAGATTGGAATATGCCGCATACTTTTGCGACCGCTTCCTTTTCTTCGTCGGAAAGGGGCTTGAACTCTTTCATAAAGCTGATATTATCGTTCATCTGCTCCATGTTGCTCATTCCTGAAAGCACCATAAAGATGCCGTCAAAGCCTGCGGCAAAACGCAGGGCGTAAGATGCATGGCTGCCGCCGTTCAGTGCATCGAAAACCTTCTTTGCCTGATCGGGCAGATTGGCAAGACTGCCGCCGCGCACCGGCTCCATTACAATGATGGGCTTGTGATACTTCCTGCATACTTCATAACATTTGCGTGATTCTACCGCGGGGTCATCATAATCCACATAATTGAATTGAATTTGGACGACTTCTATTTGAGGGTATTCGATCAAAATTTGCTCTAAAACAGAAGCTTTGTCATGGAAAGAGATGCCGAAATGTTTGATTTTTCCTTCGGCTTTGAATGTAAGAGCTGTTTCATAAGCATGACAACGTTTGTATTTTGCATATATTTCGGCGTTTTGTGCGTGCATTAAGTAAAAATCGAAATAATCAACGCCGCATTCTTCCAACTGACTTTCAAAGAACGGTCGGATTTCCTCTTGGCTGTTAAAATAAGGTGTCGAGAGCTTATCGGTTAAAATATAGCTTTCTCTTGGATGGCGGCTGGTAAGACATTTTTTTAAAGCTCCTTCGCTTTGACCTTCGACATACATGTGCGCAGTGTCAAAATAATTAAAGCCGTTTTCAAGAAAGGTATCTACCATTTGGGAAAACTCATTGCAGTCGACTTTTTCACCGTCCATCGGTAAGCGCATACAGCCGAATCCGAAATTTTTCTTCACATTTTCAAAATACATCTTTTGTTTCTCACCTTTCATTTCATGTTTCACTATGCTGTTTTTTCAGCTTTATCAGCCAGAACAAACTCCTGATTTTTCCGTACCATCTGTTGCGTGTCGATGGCGATTTAGTATATCATAAAATAATTATAACAGATAAATATGAATAATTTGGAAATATTTGATAATTTACAATAAGAGTAATAAAAATCAAGTCTGAAAAGGTATTCGTATTCGGAATGCCTTTTCAGACTTGAATGATTTGCGTTATACAATTCCCATGCAGTATTCGACAGCAATTGCAACGATGACCACCAGAGCCGAAATGATAAATCCGTGTATCATGGGATTGATTCCGGACTTTTTCATATCTTTAAAGCTTGTTCCCAATCCGATCGCTGCCAGTGCCGTTACCATTAAGAATTTGCTTAATTCTTTTGCACCGGACGAGATGACAGCAGGGATTACTCCAAAGCTGTTGATGATCGCAAGCGCGACAAATCCAACGATAAACCACGGGAACAGCGTCAGGACATTGACCCTTTTTGCGGTCTGGGTACCGGTGGACAGATGTTTTTTTCGAACGATATGAAGGTTGATCAGTGAAAAGATCAATACGGTCGGAATAATGGATAGCGTACGGGTGAGCTTTACCATTGTGGCAAAATCGCCGGCAGCCTCCGAAAAAGCATATCCGGCCGCCACTACGCTTGAGGTGTCATTGACGGCAGTACCCGCCCAAAGGCCATAGGCAGTGTCGCTTAAACCAAGCATCTGCCCTGCGATTGGGAACAGCAGGATCATCGCCATGTCAAACAGAAAAGTGGCAGACATGGCGTAGGCGATGTCACTGTCCTCCGCGTCAATGACCGGGGCGATGGCTGCGATTGCGGAACCGCCGCAGATTCCGGTCCCGGCGGAAATGAGGTTTGACAGCTTCCAGTTCAGTCCAAGCAGCTTACCGACGATGAATCCGCCTCCGAAGCAGGTGAGCAGGGTGAACACCATGACGATCAGCGATAGCTTTCCGACATGCAGTATCGTACCGATGCTGAGTGAAGCGCCAAGCAAAATAATGGCAAATTTCAATATTTTTTTGGAAGTAAACTTCAGTCCCGGTTTCAAAGCGGGATATTTGTTCAAAAAAACGTTCAGTATCATTCCAATAAAAAGTGCAATAACCGATGCACCGATCAAATGGATCGGCAAAAGGCTTTCGATCCATTTTGCCGCCGCGGCAATTCCCAGAGCAAGAATAAATCCGGGGCATAGCTTTACTGCATTGATGCAGTGTTGTTTCAGAGCAGTCATTTTCTTGTCCTCCAACAGATTTTTTTAAACTGTATTGATTATAGCATGAAAATATGATAATATAAAATTATTATTTATTATAAGTTAATAATTTTTGATTATGAGGAGCGCGTGATGTTTGATCATAGAATTTATACCTTTCTTACGTTGTATCGGGAGATGAACTATCGGAAAACAGCAGAAACTTTGAATATGACGCAGCCGGGCGTGACGCAGCATATACAATTTTTAGAGGCGAAATATGGCGTAAAACTGTTTCGGTATGAGGGAAAGACCCTTTATCGAACGCCCGCCGCTGAAATATTGGAGCAGTACGTCAAAAGGATGATGGCAGAAGAAAAGGAATTGAGGCGAAAACTTCGGACGGACAAAGAGTATCTGCTGCGTGTCGGCGCCACCAAGACGATCGGTGAATTTGTGATCAATCCCATGGCGGAGCGCTTTATGCGTGTACCAAGCAACCGCTTGGAGCTTATCGTGGACAATACCGAGGCGCTGCTTGCCGCTATTGATACGGGAAATTTGGATTTTGCGTTGATTGAGGGACGCTTTGACAAGTCTAGATATGGGTTCCGATTATTTCGGAAAGAGCGATTTGTCGGCATTTGTGCGGCATCCCATCGCTTTGCGGGGCAGAGAATAGCATTGGAAGAAATATTCGGAGAAACTTTAATATTGCGGGAAAAAGGTTCCGGCACACGGGAAATTATGGAACAAGTCCTTTTGGAATACGGCTTTTCCGTTTCTTGTTTTCGTCGGACCATGACCGTCAACAATTTTTCCGCTATCCGCCAGTTTGTTGCGGACAACATCGGTATTACCTTTGCCTATCAATCGGTGGCAGAAGACAACAGGTTGGCTGTTTTCGAATTGGAAGGTATTGAGGTTATCAGAGAGTTTAATTATGTATATTGCAGTGAACAAATAGCTGAGGAGAAGATCAAAAAATTTGAGGCGTAAGCCTAGAACGACTGTATATTGTAATGCTGTATTACGATTTTGATTTGTCATTTATTGCTTTTGCAACACTCATCTGAATCACACACAGGTAAAACGGATGTGACAGCTCCGGTTTCCTGTGTGTTTTCTATGTAACCGGTGGCCCGGAAGAAGTCATCGTAATCTTCTTTCGAGCAACCTTTGATGAAGATGTGGCAGTGACGCTCATCATTTTCATTGGTAATATAAATGCGCTCCACAAAGGTCTGTATCAGCGTTACAAGCACATCGGGTGCGGCATTTTCTGCATACTTCCCGAAGGAGAGTAGCCGTTCCTTGATTTCTTCAATATCACGGATAGCGTACATCTGACTTTGTCTACTGTCCTCTAACTTTTGAAGCAAAGTATCGGTTTCGAAAAGCTCATCGGTCAGCGCTTTCACATCCTCCTGAATAAAGCGTTTCAGACCGTCATCCGCCTCCCGAAGATTTTTCACCTGGTTGGCTATTGCCGCTTCAAGCTGTGCTTTCCTCTTTCTAAGATCGGACAGCTCTTTTTCATTCTGCGATGAGCCGAAAATATCGGATGCTTTCTGATTGAGTAATCTTTCGTAGTATTCACTGTCCTCATCGGCAAGGTAGGATAACTGATTAACCACAAATTCATCAAGTAAAACACCGTCTACCGCACGGAAAGTACATTCGCCTACACGATAGCTGGGACAAACATACTTGAATCTCGGCTTGCCGTTAGTCCAGCGGTTAGATTCGGAGATAACCCGCAAGCGTTTTCCGCAATGCGGACAGTAGACCAGTCCTGCAAGCAAGGCGTTGGTCTTACGGTGAGGACGGTTGTATTTCTCAGCAATATCGTCCAGCATATTCTGTGTATCAATCCATTGCTGACTTGAGATAAAGCCCTCGTGTCTGCCGACCGAGATGATCCATTCGGAAAGCGGCTTTGTTGACATCAACTGCACAAATTTCGGTGAAATAAATGTGCTGTCCGCATCCTCGAATTTCTCCTGATCGGTCTTGTTGTAGGCAGAAATGCCGTGCTGACCGTCAAACTCGGATACATCCCCGCAAAGACCTCCGTTGTGCTCCAAGAAATAATTGTATGCACTTTCGTCAGCGGTGCAGTAAACGGGATTTTTCAAAAGGAGTCTTGTTGTGGAAGTATTGAACTTACTACCGACTTTTGTGCGATAGCCAAGCTCGTTCATCTTGTCTGCCGTTTTCTTGATAGACCGAGTAGCGGCGAATATCTCATAGAGCTTTTGTATCATTGCTTTTTCCTCGGGAATGCTCTCCAAATAGCTGTAGGCTGATTTGTTTTTGCCGCTGCCGGTTTTCACACGCCGCACAGTAAAGCCTGTGGGTGTATTGCCGCCCAGCCAGCGGCCGTC
>JAQXIB010000144.1 GCA_029007575.1 Clostridiales bacterium
ACAAATCCGAATTTAATTATGTGCGTATTCTTTTCCTGTAGTTGAGTAATAGCAACTGCAATTGTTGTCCATGTCAAGTGGAACAGGGTGGTCCATCTTGAGATAACCATTTAGAACTAAAGAATTTACAATCTCCATAAGATCCTTCGCATTTTCATTTAATGCATCTGCCATTGCATTTATCTCTGTGTGTGGATGTTGCTGAATATACTCAAGCACCTTCTTCATTTTAACAACTCCTCCAATTCATTCATTGCCGTGTGAATTGCTGCTTCTAATGCACGGATGTCTGCCATGATTTCCTGCGTAGAGGGATATTCGACGGGCTTATATTCCGTCTTCTTATATTTGTTGATCGACAGGTCATACTCATTATCCACGATTTCCTGTTTCGGGACAGAGAAGGATTGTTCCGTGCGTGCGCGGTCGCTTTCCGCTTCCAAATTACGGAAACGCGCAATAATATCCGGAATATCGTTTTCTGTTATGGGTGCGCGTTTATCATCCAACGAAAAACCGTCGGCTTTCATATCATAGAACCACACTTGATCCGTGCCGCCGTGACCGGTCTTTGTGAAAATCAGAATCGCGGTGGAAACACCAGCATAGGGCTTGAACACGCCGGAGGGCATGGAAATCACTGCTTCGAGGCGGTTGCCCTCGATGAGCTCCTTACGGATGGCTTTATGCGCTGTGGATGAGCCGAACAGTACGCCGTCCGGAACGATACAGGCACATCTGCCGCCGATTTTGAGCATCCGCAAAAACAGCGCAAGGAACAGAAGCTCTGTCTTTTTCGTTTTGCAGACCTTCAGCAAATCTGCAGACACGGTATCGGCATCCAAACTGCCCTTAAAAGGCGGATTCGCGAGAATCAAGGAATACTTTTCCTTATCCGGATTCTGGTCGGAAAGGCTGTCACGGTATTCGATATACGGATTATCAATCCCGTGCGTCATCATATTCATTGCGCCGATACGAAGCATGGTGCGATCCATATCGTAGCCGGAGAACATATGATTCATGTAATGGTCTTTTTTGATGCGGTTAAAGAAAATTTCTTCTCTCCGCTTTTCTTTTAGGTATTCTCCTGCGGAAACGAGGAATCCCGAAGTGCCGCAGGCAGGATCGCAGATCACGTCATCCGCTTTCGGGTCCATGAGTTCGACCATCATACGGATGATATGGCGCGGTGTACGGAACTGACCGTTCAGTCCGGACTGAGAAATCTTTGACAGCAGATATTCATAGGTATCGCCGCGCACATCGGCGCTCTGCATCTCGTTCATCAGGCGATAGATTTCATCCAACGCATCTACGACTTTGGAAAGCAGCAGGGGTGTCGGCAGCTTGAAAATCGCATCGTCCATATATTTGGAATATGCGCTATCCTTATTGCTGTGCAGATTTTTGATAAACGGAAACACCCATTCCTGCATGACGGTATACATCTTACCTGCCGGATAATCGTGGAACACGCTCCATTTGAGCTGCCGACCGTCGATCTTTCGCTCGCCAATCTGCACCTCGTCCGCGAAAATACTGGTATAGGGCAGTCCGAGCATTGCCGCTTCCTTTGCGCGGAGATTATCAGAATCATCCAGATCATGGATGAACATCAGATATGTGACCTGCTCGATCACATCAAGCGGATTTACCAGTCCACCTGCAGCAAAAACATCCCACAAGCTGTCAATTTTATTTTTCAGTTCACCGATAATCATATTTCTTTCTCTCCGTTCCAAACATAGGTGGTATATCTGCCACCGCCGATTTTTGTAATTTCATTCTTTTTCAGCAGGTCTGCAAGTGCTCGCTGCACGGTCACCTGACTGATACCTGGGCATTGCTCCATGATTTCGGTCTTCGTAATCGTTCCGAGATGGTTTTTGATCGTTTCCCGAACACGGTCCGGTTTTGAAAGTGCTTTATTCACCAGCAACTCGGCACGGGCGGAAAATTCACGGTATGCCGCCGTTATAACGCCCAGAAGATACTGCACAAACGGAGCATAGTCGTTCTTTCCTTCGTGCCAGCCGTTAGAGCTTGCCTGCAAAACCTCGTAATAGGTTTCTTTGGAGTCGGAAATGATCTTTTCAATCGAGATATACTTGCCAACCGTATAACCGGCACGATAAAGCAGAAGCAGTGTCAACAGACGGCTCATTCTGCCGTTTCCGTCATTAAACGGGTGGATGCAAAGGAAGTCTAATATGAACATCGGAATCAGCAGCAGCGGATCCATTTCCGAATCATTGACAGCCTTATCAAACGCACTGCAAAGCTTTTCCATTGCTTCCGATGTTTCCCATGCAGAAACCGGCTGAAAACGAACAGTCGTTGACCCATCGGCATGTTCTTCTGCTATCACATTATCAGAATTTTTATAACTGCCGCCGATCGCTTTTCCCGTAAACTTATACAGGTCACGATGAAGCTGCAATATCATCGGCGGACGTGGCGGTATATAATCGTGGCTCTCATGGACAGTGGCAAGGACATCACGGTATCCGGCAATCTCTTTTTCGCTTCTTGTTTGCGGCATAGTTTTATCGCGGACAATTTTTTTCAGACGCTCATCTGTTGTAATAATACCTTCGATTCGGTTCGATGCCTCGGTGCTCTGGATTTTCGCCATATCCACAAGCTGTCCCAACGTATCACTTTTTGTTTCCGCAAGCACATTTTGCTTGCCTTTATATTCATGAATCGCCGCAAGCATTGCTACAATATCAGGCATCAACAGCTTGGCGTATTCGCTTTTATAATGGAACTCTTTCATTGAAATACCTCATTCATGATTCAATATCAGCAATTTTTATCCACTGATACAATTCTATGATACCCTTTTTTATCAAAAAGTCAAGCTAATTTTATCATTATATTTAAAAATGATTAAATTAAAATGTAAACAGATCAAATTGACTTTCAAGAATCTCCCGAATTGAAAACCAAAGACCCCAGACATCCGTGTATTATTGAAAAGACACGCTCAGAGACTCTGTTTCCCAAGCGTGTCTTTTCTGTATCTTTTTCCCAATTATTATCGAGAAATCATTTTTCGTGAAAGACGTTCCTTATAAACCTGTTTACAAAGGGCACTTAATCAGGACTCGGTATAGCCCTCTCCTTTGTCACTAATATTCGAGAGATTAAAATGAAAGTAAAATAATGGATTACGAACAATTGTCCAACTTATGGTCTTGTGTTTTCTTCCAAAATATAAGCATTCTCCGCTTCGATTAACGCGTCCTGCAAGGTCTTTCTTCCCATGATATTGACAAGAATGTCCGGAAGTTCGTCCAGTGCTTTAGAAGCTGCGGCGCATAAAATATAATACATTTTCTGATAATCAGCCATATCTGTTTCTCCTTAGTTTTTGATGTAGTCCATATAACTGGACCATTCTAATCATATCACAAAAGTTCGGATTAGTACAGCTACAAGGACTATTTTTACCGATCCTGCACATATAATTGAAGTAGTACAGCTGCAGGGACGGTGAATCTATGAAACTGAATGAAGCAGTCAGTAAGAGATTGGTAGAGTTGCTTTCAAACAGCAATATGACTCAATATCAACTCTCCATGAAAAGCGGTGTTCCTAAATCTACAGTTGGGAACGTTGTAAACTGTCAGTACGAATCCGTAAAGCTTCGTATTATTCACGAGCTGTGTCAAGGATTACAGATAAATGTCTCCGAGTTTTTTGATTCACAGCTTTTTAACGAAGATAACTTAGAGCCGTAATAAAAATTGTTTTAAAAAGGCTTCCTAAAGTCGGTTTTCCGACCTCAGGAAGCCTTTTATTGTTGTTTTGTGTTCATCTATATAAAACTTTTTCTTTCGAAAAAGCATTGATTTCCAAGTTATGGTTTTAACATTTATTTCATAGTTGTGCATTCATTTTGAATTGCACTCGCGCATTACTTTTTTCAGCACTTCCCTATTGTGCTTTATCTTTTTTCGTGATGCGGCATTTTTTGCCGTCCTGATTAATTTTTCGAGCTACTGCTCGAAACTCAACGCCACACGGGCAATTCAAAGAAATCTTCTCTCCCGGCTTAAGTTTAATTATTACTTTTCCAGCCACGCAACGGTCGGGCATTTCCGGCAGAAGCGTATGGATTACTGTGTTTTCATCGACTTCTTTTGTGATTTCCGTTCTTTCATTTTTCTTTGCCTCTTTTAAGCAAGACAAAATATAATACATACGCTTTTGCGCTTCTTCACATGTATAGGAAACATAGTGATCATCGGTAGTCGAATTCAGATTCTGTCCGAGCAAGAAGCTCAGTGTCCCATGATCCTCCTTCAAATTGCATTTCATTCCAAGGTTATTGGCATATGTGTTATGGTATATTCTTATTGAAGTTGGACGGTTTTTATCATCAAGCAACTGACATGCAACCTCACGGCTACGCAAAAGGGTGCGCATCCATCCGGTAACGGCATTGCGATTTACAACTGATATATTATCGTGACCCACTGCAACGGGATAGTTGCGCAGTTTTTCTTCTGGATACAATGTTTTCAAATGCTGATATTGTTTCTGCAGAATCATTGCCGTTTGCGGTACACAGGGCCGCGTATAGTCATGTGTTGCAGAAGAAAGCTCTGGTCGTGTATAGATTATGCGTACATAGTCTTCCAAGAAAGACGAGAAAATGACATCCTTCCATTTTAGTTTCAAAACAAACTCAATCGGCCAGCCGCTCATTACTAACGCTACCGCACACGCCAGACCGCATACATTGGCATTGAGCTGGCGATAAATCGCATCCTGCTGGGCCTGAGAAAGCACATCCGGAGTCAACGCCTTCTTCGTCAAAGTCTCAACGCTACAGCCATGCTTTTCAATCGCAGGAACAGGATTATTGCCGCTGCAATACTGCTGTGCGCAGCAGTATGCCCAAAAGTCATACAGAAGCTTCTGCGATGTCTCGCTGATTTTATTCTTTTTTATTATTTTCTTGACCATAGCCGGCGAAACGTCTTTCATAGGCGTATTCTCGAAAAATCCCGCAAGTTTATGTAATGTACGTACGCGGCGTTCTTTCTTCTTCGGATTACGGGAAAAGCAAGTGACATCAACAAACTTACGCGCATATTGAGTCACAGCCATAGAAGGCCAAATTATCTCCTGTGTAACAGTAAGTCCCTGTTTTTTTACAATTAAAAGTTCATTCTCTTCGTAGATCTTTTTTGCACGATTAATGATGTATTCCTCTGCTTTTGAAAAATCATTGAAGTTTAATTCCTTTGTAATTTTGTGTTCGGTGCCGTCCTTTGTTTTGCTCAAAACAGATCCGTCTTTTGGTGAGCGCACACTGAGAGATCCGCGATATACATAGTTACCTTCTTTCGTCTTTTGGAAATGGAATGTATTCAGGACATTATTAATTATTACACAACCTGAATATTTCTCATTCTCTCCATGCATGTCAAAAATTGGCTCGTTCATCTCTATTACCTCCTATGTTTTTTTCGATAAAAAGAGTTATTATAATTGCTATCCTTTGCACACACAATTTCAATTGCTTGTGCAGGAAGCGCTGCTTCATATTCAATTGTCAATTCCAATATATCACCCGTGTTATTTTCCAGATTCGCAGTATTCCAGCAGCCTTCCACGTCGCTGCCATGCGAAAGCAAAATCGGTTGATATGCCGGATTTAATGTCTTTTCGCTGCTATATGCATAGCGTTCCATTTGCAAAGCCATTTTACGGAGATTTTCAGGCTGTTTTAAGTCAGCCACTTCCGATAACTTGACGTTTTTAACATGTCCCAGCAAATAGTCGATCTGATACTCCGACATATAGAAAACATTCTTTGCAAGACTTGCAAAATCGCGGCGCAAAATATATGCCGCCAAAGAATCGACTAAGGATTCGCGTTCTTCCCGGGGCATTTCTTTCTGTGCTTCTGTCAAATATTCTTCACTGCATCCACAGCGCTGAAGAATCTTCAACACCCACGCAGATACATCTGACGGCGAAACCGTTCCACCTTCCCCCAGCATATCAAGCTCACAGAAACAATCTTTCAGCATTTCTGTATGCCACTTTGGCCCGCAGATTCTGCGATAACTGTTTTTTGTTTTTAATTGCGCAGAACGTTCCCCTTTTTTGATTTGATACAAAACATCGATGATACACCAGTCAGGGAAAGCGGTGAAATCATCTGAAATCACCGCAGCAGCCTCGGAAGTACGCATTCCCATCATCATGCAGACCGCCGCTTTCACAAAGGCAGGGTTCTCCGTTAAAGAATCCTCTAACGCATGGCACAATTTCTGGCGCACCTCATCAGGCAGAGTCTTCAGCTGTTCATTCTTTATACCCTTGCCGCGTGAGCCCATGGACAGATTCATTTCCGGAAGCATCGGGTTCATATTGCGAAGACACTGATACACCTCGTTTGCGTAGAATAAAATCTGACTGGCAGTTTGTTCCATAGTCGCAATATTATTCTTACTTCGGTTGCTCGAGCGAATCTCATCTACCAATTCGTTGAAAATCTTCTGTTTATCAATTTCAGTAATGGGATTTGACTCATCATAATTCTTGAGATGCTTCTTATAAACCCGTTCGAAATCGTGAAATGCACGCTTTGTTGTATCCTCGTTCATATTCGGACTTAAACGGCCACCCATTTCACGGCGTTCACAAAACGTTTCATAAATCATTGAGCCGTCGTTTCCTTCGGTAGATTCTTTTTTCTTCCCATTTCTATTTGCGATTTTGTCCTCGATTGCAGTACGAACATATTCAACCGTAATATCGATTTCTGCATTAAATCTTGTTTTCTTTTGCGCTTTATACTGTTTTTCGGTTATACCGGTCGATTTACTACGTACCCGTCCCGTAATATAATATGTCTTTGATCCCCGTCTAATTGTAATAATTATTTCTTTGTCACTGTCGTGTTTCGATGTAAAAGAACGTTGTGTTTTCATTTTGCACTTTCCTTTCGTTCAAATCTATGATACACTGTATATTGATGAAAAAAATGTTCTCATACCATATATTCTGTAACATTCTATGTCAAGATAAAACAGAACTGACTTTTTTACATTCAAGTACAGATGTTCACGCGTAAAAATACTTCTCAACTTGATACTGACACGAGCTTATTTAACCGTTTTTCACAAAACAAACGGTCTTATGCTCCTTTCCTACAAAAAAGCCCCTATTTATATATGTAAGAAACCATAAGAAGATAAAACAAAAACGGCAAGCGTCGCCTGCCGTTAACTTGTTATTAAGCTATATTTAACTTAACAAATGTTTATAGATGCTCTTTTCAAGGCCAAAAATCGGGCCGCTGAAGGTTCCGGGAGTCATCTTCTCAAGACTTTCCGCATAGATTTCGACGCGACTATCGACCATATCGATATTTGAAAGCACCTCACATTCGACACACAACGGTTTCACAGCCGCTCCGTGTTCCGGTTTACCGTGATGACCGAGGATCATATGCTGAAGAAGCATCGACTTTTCCTCCGAAACGCCAAGTTCTTCCGCCACCTTTTTGACTTCATCGGCTCCCATGACTGGGTGTCCTAAGAGGTTCCCTTGCGCAGTATATGCCGTCACCGTCCCCAGTTTCCCAATCTCAAACTCCTTGATTTTTCCAATGTCGTGAAGAAACACGCCTGCCGTCAGCAAGCTCGGATTCACCACATTCTTATAAACACGAATTACCGCTTCCGTGAGACGAAGCATATTTGCGGTGTGCATCAAGAGGCCACCGACGAAACTATGATGAACGCTCTTTGCCGCGGGAATGCTGATCAACTCTTCGCGGTGGCGTTCGTACATTGTAAGGCAAATCTTCTGAAAATCAGGATCTTCGATTGCGTGGATCTGCTCCAGCACATAAGCAATTGTTGCGCTGATATTGATAGGAGCCATCGCGATCATATCATTTTCGCGGTATTCGCTGCGTTCTTCCGGCGTAGCATTGCGGATTTCCTTCAGAGTGAGCTGCTTTTTTTCGCGAAACACCTTGCTTTCAGCATCCAAATAAACAACTTTTCCTGCCTCCAGCGATGCTGCATCACTGGCGCACTTCCACATTACAGCAGAAATACAACCGGTCTTGTCTGCAAGAATCGCAGACAGATAGTCATCTCCGTTTTTTGTTTTGCAAATTTTTACCTCCATAATACAATAAAATCCTACAATTCGATCTCCGGGTTCAATTTCATTAATAAACTGATGAGTATTCATTTTAAGCCTCCTTTTTCTCGTTCAAAACTTCAACAATGCCTGCAAGCATCTTCTGATCTGCATGTGCATAATTATCGGTGACTTTGATGTCAGAGTGTCCGACAATCCTGGCAATCAGTTCCAACGGAACTCCCTTTGCCTGCAAGCGGGTGACATATGTATGGCGGCAACAATGCGGTGACAAAGTGCGCACATTCGGGATATCAGCAAGTGCACGATAGTATCTTCTACGAAATGTTCCAACATTATAAAGGCCATTCTCACTATTTGCTGCCCAAACCATTTCAGCTCCGCCATAGTGACGCAGGAACATTGCATATTCCCGATAGTTCTTCGGGATGGGAATGCTGCGGTAGCTTTTCTTGCTCTTCGGCGGACCGAGTGTCGGCTTTCCATCCACAATTTTAATCGCTTTGTTCACGTGCACCTCTGATCCGTCCTCTGCAATATCATCGGGGCGAAGCGCAAGTAATTCCTGTGTGCGCAGGCCGCTGCCGAGCATAAGCATAATGCTGTTTCCAACAAGGTTATTGGGTAATTCGTTGCCGAGAATTTCAATCTCCTCCGCTGAAAAAGCATCTTTTTTATGTTCACTTTCGGAATCCAATGTATCAAGCATACGGATAGGCTTTGCAAGCTCAGCCGGATTCTTCGTGATCATATCATTATCCTGGGCCGTGCGGAAAATCTGAACAAGCATCGCTTTACATTTTGAAATCTTCGAAAACGAAAGTCCCTGCTTCTTAAGCGAATTCAGGAAGATGTTGATATCCATCTGCTTCACCATGCATATAGGTGTATTCTTGAAATACTCCTTAAGTGTCTTCAACGTAAAGCGGTAGTTTGAATAGGTCGATGGCTGTACCTGCGTTTTATAATCTTCATACCAAGCGTCTGCCCAATCAGAGAACGACATATCCGTTTCCATATATTCCGTCCCATCCTCCTGGGCTTGTTTATATCGACGCATCTTTTGAAGAACTTCACCACGCGTTGAAGCGTAAAAACAAACAATATTCTTTTTTCCGTCTTCTTTATAGCCATCCATCAACTGGCCAGCCCAGTTTCCGGTCGCAAGCTGAAAGACATAGCCTTCACCATTTCCCCTACGACCCATAAACCGTCACCTCCTTTGCAGTTCTTGCTTCACGCAAGGTTTTCGGCAAATATGTGTTCAATGCCACCCAGTGAAGAAATGGCTCCAGCGGAATACGGATTGTTCCACCAAAACGGCAACTCGGAAAGTCCTTACGATGCGTAAGGCCATAGGCCGCTCCCCTGCTGATTTTCAGGTAATTCTTTACGTCGTCTACGGTCAAGAATTCGGGTACTTCGTTTTTTGTCATAGTTTTTTTACCTCCTGATTTTTCTTCGCTGCTGCAAAAAACTTGATAACTCCCGAATTCTGTGTTAAAATATTTTTGCAGACAGCTTTTCTTGGTTTGGAAAATGTTTGCCGCATCGCAAAAAGTGTGTCAGCGCTTTTTGCGATGTTTTTATAATCATTTTTGATTACATCGTCATTATATCATATGATAATTCATTTGTCAACACTTTTGATGATAAAAAAATCAATAAATATTATTTTATACTTAATACTTGCATATTTTCATATTACGCGTTATAATAATGATGTTGGAGGTGTCAAAAGTGTCCATGACCGAAAAAATCCGTATTGTTCTTGTAAAGCGCGGCAACATGTCCGAGGCTGAACTTGCACGCAGAATCGGAATTGCTCCGCAAAACCTAAACCGAAAAATGAATCGCGACAATTTCACTGAATCTGATTTGATTAAAATTGCAACTGCGCTGAATTGTACTTTTGAAGCTGGCTTCCGCTTTGATGATACAGGCGAAATTGTTTAAGTTGCTTTTCTAAGACGGAGCTAAAACTCCGTCTTTTTTCGAAATCTCCTTCCACGATTTATATTTGGAACGAGAAACAGAGAAAAACCTTACATAATTCTATATGAGCTTATTGCATTTAGCGTAATCCGTGCTTTTAAGTGTTAATAGCAGTAATCTCAAATATTATTATCGGAGGTTTTTCCCTATGAATCAAAAAATAATGTTCCAGCGCACCTTAATCGATCCCGATTCAAACATTGGCTTCTTTTCTCTACAGGGGGATCACGTCATAATCCACGGTTTCGATGATTTCATCGGATGCAAGTTCGGGATTGATACATCTTTGGGTGTTTTCTCTTTCGTTCGCGACAACAATTGCGAAGATGACACTTCTGATGAATTTACAGAAGAAACATTCAACACCCCGATTGTAATTGATTTCCTTATGGAAGTAGATCTTGTGAATCGTCTGTTTGTTCAAATTGGCGATCGTTGGGTGCTTTGCCGCGACGTTTACGTCGCCGGCGAATACATTTAACTAAAACAGCAATCCCCTTCAGCAGTTTTTTCCTACTGAAGGGGATTGCTATTTTAAAGAAATGCAAAACTATCTTACCATTCAAGATTCTTTTCAGATTCCTTGCAAAAATATGCGCGACATTGCCGCCGAAGGTCAGGTCAACTTCGCTGCCCATCGGGAAGCTTGCGGCTGCACCGTTGGTCGGGACGATGACGATGACATCCTTCCCTTCTGCCGTAATGTGCAGATGCACGCTCGAACCCATAAGCTCGCTCACATCGACCTTGCCCTTGATACCGTTTTCGCACAGCGACAGATGGTCGGGACGGACACCGAGGATAACATCCTGCGGCTCAACGTTCTTTTCTTTCAGTCTCTGCTGCTTTTCTTCGCTCTACTCTACCGTAATGCCTCCGATTTCGACCGCATAGGTATCAGCGTTGTTTACGAGCTTTGCATATAGTACATCAAATTAAGTGCACCATAAGCGCGTATTATTTCTGAATATTCTTTGAGATTTACATGGATAAAAAAGTATATGAAGTCGAGCGAGTCAGCATAAATAACATTTTACCAGCAAATGAAAAACTTCTTGACAAAACACAAGACGATATATAAGATATATCCCTAACATTGTGGAAGCTAATCGTACAGTGTTTTTGAGAAAACATATGACAAAAATGCCTCTGCCTGTTTGCGGCAGGGGAGGATGAGCAATGAAAGCTTGCAGATAATGTTGCTCTTGAGAAGATGTAACATTTCATTTTTTGCAAATTCTTTTTGCGCGAAAATGTTTGAAAAACGCATATGGCAATTTGTACAATTCCACACAAATTCCATAAATGAAAAAATGCCTCTTGAATTGAGAAAAAATATGTAAATGTAAAATGATAAACCCACAGAAATCCGAACAAGACGATTTTGTTCGGGTTTCTGCAGATTTTTGCTTATTAACGATGAAAAAACGATAAAAACTATTTGAAAAAATA
>JAQXIB010000145.1 GCA_029007575.1 Clostridiales bacterium
CAAGAGATCGTCAACAAAATGGAGCAGCATGCCCAAGACGGGCTGAAATATTCGGGCGCGTGCTATATCTGCCATTCCGGATGCTATGAGGATGCGCAGGCGGTTGCCGATCTGGTGGAAAAACGCTTCCGCCATCTCGACGGGAAAGTACTCATCAACAGCATCGGCACCACAATAGGCAGTCATACCGGCCCCGGTACCGTGGCGTTGTTCTTCTGGGGAGACAAACGTACCAATTAATACTAAAATCTAATGAAATGCTTTCAATCAGATTTTAGTATAAGCAGTCGGGCATTTGTTCGAAAGCTCCGCAGGCAGAATGGCAGCATAACAAATCGCAAAGTTTTCCGCAATTCCACCAAGCCGGCTCCAAAACGCCATCGCTTTGTTTATTGTCCTATAAAAGCATAAAAGGTTGTTCCAAACCACATGTTTTCAAATGTCCTGAAAGACTGTTGCAAAAACCGCCCACCGGGGAAACCCGATGGGCGGTTGCTGTTTTTGTGTTAAATTTTTGAATAGCCGAAGCTGTTGACAATAGCGTCAATTTTATGTCCCTCTTTGCAGAACGGGCATTCATCATACTTGTAGGTGTGATAATCCGGCAGATCCTCAGGGGTAAACAACGCTTTGATCGGAACATGATACTGATTTTCGATCGCGCTGAACAACGCGGAGATGCCTACCACCTTGCCGCCGTAATATTTGATGCACTCCAGTGAGCGGATGATGGACTTCCCGGTGGAGGCGGATGCGATCAACAGAAGGATGTTTTTGCCCCAAACGCATTTTTGAATATTGTCACGGAAAATCATCTGTCCGTTAGTGTTGAATTCCGGCGTGATAATGCGGATGGTTTCATCCCGGTTCATCACACCGTATCCGTTTTCCGCCAACCGATCCGCAAGATAAGCGGCAATCACCTCGGTGCCGTCCATGCATACGATGGTGTCGATCACGGTATTGGTTTCATACTCTTTCGCGAGCAGTTCGCCGGCAATTTTCGCGATGTTGTGCTTGGTTTTGATGCCGGTCATATCAATATAGTAATTAATATGGGAGTGATTGGTTGCAAAATGTCCCGGAATGATTTTGATTTTCAAGTTTTTATCCTGTTTTGAAATGATGTTGATTGCCCTTGCTTCCATAATGTTGCAGTCCTTTCTGTACCGAAATTCTGTTGTAGTATTAGTATAGCATATTTTATAAAAAAATACAATCCCGTTTTTATTTTTATAGGCAATAAATTGACAGCATGCCGCTATACTTTTTCTCTTGTCACGTTTTTGATCCACTTGCCGCTTTTGAACCGGAACAGACAGCAGATCACCTTTGCAGGCTCATCCAGCTTAAATAACAGATAAACGACCGGCACCGGCAGCTTCAGCAGCAGCCCCGCGACGATACCGAGCGGCACGCTGATCAGCCAAAGCGTAGAGAGATCTACCGCTAAATTGAATCGGGAATCGCCGGCTCCTCGCAAAATGCCGACGATAAACAACGCCGAAAGCGAGATGAAAAACACGATCACTGCCGTCACGATCAACATCTGCCGTGCCAGCTCCTTTGCCTCGGCGGACACGTTGTAAAAATCCACCACCGCATTGCGCACCAAGAAAATCAGCGTTGCGGAGCTGATTCCGATGAGGATCGATACCATTGTCAGCGTAAAAGCCGATTGCTTGGTCCGGTGGACATCCCCTGCGCCGATGCTTTTCCCGACCATGACTGCCGCCGCGTTCGCAACCCCGAATACGGTAATGGTCGCAAGCTGCTGCACCACACCGGCAATCGAGTTTGCCGCCACAGCAGTTTCCCCGATCCGCCCGAAAATCATGGCTTGTATTGAGGTGCCCAGCGCCCACATCAACTCATTGAGCGCCACCGGCAGACCGTAATGCAAAAAATCCCGCAGCAGGACTTGATTCCTGGTCAATAAATCCCGCACCCGAAAGCACAGCCGCTTGTCAATGCAAAGCGCATACACCGCCAGCACACAAAACTCAGTGATCCGCGCGATCAAGGTGCCGATCGCCGCGCCCTTAATGCCCAATGCGGGCGCGCCCAACAATCCGAAAATAAAGATGGCGTTGAAAATCACATTCAGCAGAAAAGTGATAATGTTCGACACCACCGAGATGCCTACGATCTCCATGCTTCGGATTGAGGACACATAAGTATTCGACAGCCCGAAAAAGAAATAGATATATCCTACGATGCGCAGATAATCCGCACCATACGCAATGATGGTCGGATCGCTTGTATAAATCCGCATGATCATCTCGGGGGCACACAGCACCAACAAGCCAAACACCAGCGAAAACACCATCGATATCCGTAGCGCAATGGCAATGATCTTCCGCACTGTTGCAATGTCGCCTTTCCCCCAGTACTGCGACGCCAGCACCGAAGCGCCGCCCGCAATGCCGTAGGTCAGAATCGTAAAAATAAAAAACGGCTGACCGGCCAGATTTGCCGCCGAAATAATGCTGTCGCCCAGCTTGCCCAACATCAGCGTATCCATCATGTTAATGCCGAAGGTGATCAAATTCTGCAGCGCGATTGGCAGCGCAACCCCGATCAGTGTAGTATAAAATTTTTTATCTGTTGCGAAAAGCATCTTTTTGCCGACATCCTTTTTTGTTTCTCTCTATTTTTATTCCCGATCTTTCAGACGATCAGGTCCGCTGTCTGCACCGGCTGGACTGCCTGCAATCCCTCCAGCGGCATTTCGACCTGCCAGCCGATCTTTCCGGCACTGAACAAAATCGTAGCGAAATCCGCCGCAGTCTGATGAATGAAAGTAGGAAAGCTCTTTTTCATTTCGATCGGGGAACAGCCGCCGTGAATATATCCCGTCAACGGCAGCAATTCCTTTGATTTTACCATCTCCACCGATTTTTCACCCACACAGACGGCGGCTTTCTTCAAGTCCAGTTCTTCCGCCACCGGTATCATGAACACATAATGACCGCCGCTCTTGCCGACCGTCACCAGCGTCTTAAAAACCTGCGCCGGATTTTCTCCCAACACAGACGCCACTTCCACCCCGCTTACCGCGTCGGTTTGCAGGTAGCAATGAGCCGTATAGGAGATTTTATGCTGATCCAATATCCGCATGACATTTGTTTTCTCTGCCATCAGTATTTCCCTTTCTTCTGATATGATTCCCGTATCGAGCCGATGATCTGACCGTTTATGTAGATGAAACCGATTTTCACAACAAATCCTGCCGCCTGATTTTTCGGGCAGCAGGATTTCAGTAAGTATAACCATCCGTTTCATGAAAAGCCAGGTTTTTATCATAACACAGCTTTTTCCCGTCTTGCGGCTTTGAAAGCGGCCTGTCCATCCTGAAAAATGTCGCCTCCTGCCGCATCCGCCGCTACAATCAGCGGAAAATCCTCTAAAATCAGCCGCTTGACCGACTCACAGCCGAGTTCTTCGAACGCAATGACCTCACAGCTTTTGATACATTTGCACGCCAGCGCCCCGGCTCCGCCGATCGCGCAAAGGTACACTGCCCTATTGCGGCAGATCGCATCCTTGACCGCCTGACTGCGCTCTCCCTTGCCGATCATGCAGGACAATCCCAAATTAAGCAACCGCGGCGCAAAGCCATCCATCCTGCCCGACGTCGTCGGCCCGCAGGCGCCGATCGCCCTCCCGGGCGGCGTTTGTGTCGGTCCCGCGTAATAAATGGTCGCGCCCTCCAATGCAAACGGCAACGGCGCGCCGCTGTCCAGCAATGCAAATATTTTCTTATGTGCCGCATCTCTGGCGGTGTAAACCACCCCGCTTAAAGATACGGTGTCAAATACCCGAAGCATCCCCGCTTTTTCTTTCAATTCGGATGCGTCCAGACTGTATTCCATTTTGCTTACACTTCCTGCTTCTTAATCCAGCTTCAACAGCTCTCCCAGCCGTTTCAAAACTGACGCCAACCGATTCGTGCTGCCGCTTTGTTCGGCGTGCTTTCCGCCCGCCTGCGGCTCATCGAAAAAAGTTTGGCTTCTGCCGCTGTCCTTCGGTATCGGCTGTCGGTTTGGACGGTGCCTTAGAAAATCCGATCACATCCGGCTCTTTCTCTTTCGGCGCAGCTTCCGAAACCTCGGCAGTTGCCTTCGTGGGCTTCGGTGTGTCAGCTTCCGCTGTTCCCTGCTGTTTCGGCACAGGTTTGCTGCTCTGAAAGTTTTTGATTTGATCCTTTGCCGTATATAACGAATTTTCAATCGTTTCTATCTGCGCATCCACATTGCCGAGCATGGTATGCAGATTGGCCTTGATCTGCCCCAACTGCTGCAAAAAGCATTGGAGATCGGTGGATAGGCTGTCCACTGCCGCGTCGGTTTCTGCCGTCAGCTCGGCCGACCGATGCTCCGCCTGCCGGATAATTACCTCGGCAGACTGCTTTGCCTCCAAGATCATTTCCCCGATTTCGACCGACAGCTGATCATACTTCCGGCTCTTGTTCTCGCACGCCTCCAGTTTGACGGTCAATCTCTGTGATTTATCTTCCAAAAAGGCGATCTTCACATCCCGCTCTTTCAGCAACTGCAAAGATGCCTTCGATTCGGATTCCCTTTTCGCCAGCTCCTCCTCGACAACCGCAAGCCGTTCCTCCTGCTTTTGAGTTTTTTCAGCCAGCGCGGCGCGCTCGGTCGCAATCTGATTGCGCTCCGCACAGCGTGTTTGAAGCTCGGTCTGTGTATCCTTCAGTTTGGTTTGCAGTTGATTGACCTTCTCGGTCAATTCGTTGATCTCATCTGCCTTTTCTCCGGCAAATTCCTCGATAAATTGCAGGACGTCCCGGCGGCGAAACCCGCCGAACAAGGATTTTTTAAATTTTACGATTTCCATTCCAATCACCATTCCAATCTGCATTTCCGGCGGATTCTATGCGAAAGGATACCCTTTTGTCCGAATGTCGCGGTATCCTCTTATGGTACGAAAGACAAGTTTCTATTTAAATCATTATACCCTATTTCAACCGGTTTGGCAACTGTTTCGGGACATTTCTTTCGGTACCAATACGCCGAATGTCCGACGTGCCGACTTGCCGCTGAAAAATCCGCACACTTCCTGCCTGTTTTACATAAAATATAACACACAGAAATGATTTTTCTGCATGTCCCTGAATGTGAGCAACAAGCCGCTTTCGTGTGTCGGATTCGGCAGGGTTGCTTTTTTCGGTTTGAATACGGCGCGCTTTCCTTTGCAGATGCCGTTTTGATGAAAGCGCAGAAAGGCTGGATACATATGTATAAAAAAGATCTTGTTTATCTTGTTGCCGGAGGCGATCAACGTCAGGTCCACCTTGCTGATCTGTTATCGATGGACAGCGTGGTTTATGCCATCGGCTTTGCTGACGACATTATTTTCTCGGAACACGTCAACCATGTAAAATCGCTGGTCGAAGTTCCGTCACCGGTCGATATCATTGTTTTGCCGATTCCCGCTATGGCGTCCGGCCGCACCATCAGCGCGCCGCTGTGCGCACATCCGCTGCTGGCAGATGAAGTGCTTTCCTGCGGCGATCCCGGCACGTTAGTCATGGGCGGAATGATCAACAGCGTCCTCCAAAAGAAGTGCGAACAGCACGGTCTGCAATGGATCGACTACATGGAGCGGGAGGAATTAGCCATTCTCAACGCCGTCCCTACCGCCGAGGGTGCTATACAGATCGCCATGGAGGAGCTGCCCACCGTATTATTCGGTCAGCGTTGTCTGATTACGGGCTTTGGGCGGATCTCCAAGGTGTTGACACGGGATCTGCTGGCACTCGGCATGGATGTCACGGTTTCCGCCCGCAAATTTGCCGATCTGGCATGGATCACGGTCTACGGCGCCCGAAAACTCCCGATCTTCAGGCTGGGCGACCGATTAGACAAATACGACCTCATTATCAATACCGTTCCCGCCAAGCTGTTTGACCGCGCGATGCTTGCCAAAGTGCGGAAGGACAGTTTGATCATCGATCTTGCCTCCAAGCCCGGCGGCGTGGATTTTGATGCCGCGCGCGAGCTGGGAGTCAACACCATTTGGGCGCTTTCTCTCCCCGGAAAGGTGGCGCCGATCAGCGCCGGACAAATTATCTGTGACACCATCTACAACATTTTATCCGAACTGGAGGGATAATTTTGGACAAAATAAAGCTGGGCTTCGCCCTTTGCGGCTCGTTTTGCACCTTTTCCAAGGCGATTCCCAAAATACAACACCTGGTTGATTCAGGATATGACGTCACCCCGATCATGTCCTTTCATGCATATGAAACCGATACCCGTTTCGGCAAGGCTGCCGATTTTGCCGCCCAAGCGGAGGAGATTACCGGTCATCCGGTCCTGCACACCCTGGTGGACACCGAACCGATCGGCCCCAAGCGGATGTTTGACCTGCTGATTGTCGCGCCCTGCACTGGCAACACCCTCGCGAAGCTCGCCCTCGGCATTGTAGACACGCCGGTAACCATGGCGGTCAAATCCCATCTGCGCAATTCCCGTCCGGTAGTGATTGCCGTTTCCACCAACGATGCGCTCAGCAACTCTGCCAAAAACATCGGCGCATTAATGAACCGGAAAAATTACTATTTTGTCCCGATGGCACAGGATAATTTTGAAAAGAAGCCCACTTCAGTGGTCGCCGACTTTGAAAAGATTGCCGACACCATCGCCGCCGCACTGGACGGCAGGCAAATTCAGCCAATTTTACCGGGATAAATTCATTACTTTCTCCGGAATATGTCCGATTTCCAATATACGAAAACAAGCTGACAAGTTTTTTGTCAGCTTGTTTTGTTATTTTTTCTTTTTGGCAAATTCATTCATAAAACCGTTGATAATTTCCTGCTGTCGCTGCGTCAATCCGTCAACATACGGATGAGATGACATATCACTCATCTCATCCAACGCAAGCTTCATTAAATTTTTTTGTTTATTAGATAAGTGTTCTATGGAAAGAGATTCTTTTTTATCTAATCCCAAAAGGTAATCGAGCGAGCAGTTAAAAAGCATAGCCATATCTATTAAGGTTTCTATAGAAGGTCTTTTATTATTACACTCATACTTACTGATTATCGTTGTACTCTTGTTCAGCTTTTTTGCCAACTTTGCTTGAGAATAACCCTTTTGCGTCCTCAACTCTTTTAGTAGCAACCCAAAATCATATGCCAATACCGCTCACCCCTTTAGTTCAATTATATAGTATTGACAATGACCTATGGTTCTATATATAATAATATTGATTGTACTATTGGTTTATATATTTAGATGTATTTAATTACCATTAGTTCTATGAATTGAAA
>JAQXIB010000146.1 GCA_029007575.1 Clostridiales bacterium
TCCATGTCGACGAAAATCGTTTCCTCAGGCAGCGATTCTGTAATATTTTCGCTCCATTCTACTGCGAGTATAGAATCGCCCTGATCCAGATAATCAAAATATCCGGTCGTAAACAAGTCGTCTGCCGAACTGACCCGATACATATCAAAATGATACAGTGTCGGATCGCCTCGGTATTCATTCACGATCGCATAAGTCGGGCTGGACACTTCGCCGCTGACGCCAAGCCCTTTCGCCAGCCCCCGCACAAAAGCGGTTTTACCAGCCCCCATGCCGCCGGTAAAGGCGACAACATCGCCGCATTTTAACTCTTTTGCAAACTCGGAAGCAAGCTGTTCGGTTTCCTGTACCGAGCATGTCCGATATTCCCGCATACTGCTTCCGCTCCTTTGTCCGGGTCGCATGCTTGCAGACCTATTTTTATTATTATACCGTTTTTTTCTTGTTATTTCAAGTATTTCCCCCGCATTTGAAAAAGTTTATTGAAAAAATATCAATCATATGCCGCCATACTGCCCTGCAATTATGCCTGAGGCATCATAACGCCGGCAAACGCCAAGATTGCCGGTTTCACTTCTCCTCTGCTTGACTTTTTATGTCGAATCGGGTATAATAAACAGTACTCATTAAGTTAAAAAAATAACAAGACTTGTTCCGGATTTTAATATATCACCCTTGGAGGATGCTATGAGTTCATTTGTGGTAAAAACAAAAGTGTATTCCGGCGTGGAAGCGTTTCAATATCTGAAAAATTATGAGATTAAGCACGCCTGTATTATTACCGATCCGTTTGTGGAATCATCCGGCATGATCAAGCTTTTAACCTCGGTGTTGGATGAAATGGGAACCGAATACCGCGTATTCAGCGACGTGGTTCCGGATCCGCCGATCGAAGTCATTGTGGAGGGCGTTGAAAAAATTCTTGAGCATTGTCCTGACGCGGTGATCGCAATGGGCGGCGGTTCGGCAATTGACTCTGCAAAATCCATCAACTATTTTTATATCCGTATGGAGAATGTGAAAAAACCGCTTTTCATCGCCATTCCCACCACCAGCGGCACCGGCTCGGAAGTTACTGAGTTTTCTGTCATCACCGACCGCCAGGCTAACGTCAAGCATCCGTTAGTAGATGAGTTGCTGCTGCCGGACATTGCACTGCTGGATCCCCGTCTGACCCTCAGCGTACCGCCGACGGTCACCGCCGATACCGGTATGGACGTGTTAACCCATGCCATTGAAGCCTATGTTTCCACCTCGGCGACCGACTTTTCGGATACGCTGGCCGAAAAAGCAATCGAAATCATCTTTGAATATCTCCCGAAGGCGTTCGATAACGGAAATGACATCGTTGCCCGTGAAAAGCTGCACAATGCCTCCTGCATGGCGGGTATGGCGTTTAACAATGCTCAGCTCGGCATCAATCACTCCATCGCGCATGCCATCGGCGCAAAAATGCATGTCCCGCACGGCCGAAGCAACGCGATCATTCTTCCCTATGTGATCGCTTTTAATGCCGGTCTGCGTGTCATTTCACAGGACGACAATTCTTATGCAATGCAGAAATATGCTGCTTTGGCAAAATTGCTTCACGTCGGAGCGGGAAGCGGTCGGCAAAGCGTGAAAAACCTGATTGCGAAAATTGAGGATCTGGAAATTGCATTGGATATTCCAACCAGCCTGCGCGGTCAGGGCATCAGCGAAGAGGAATACAAAAAATTCCGCAATGATATTGCTTCTACTGCAATGGCAGATGCCTGCACTGCCTCCAACCCCCGCAAACCCACTACCCATCAACTGCGTGAGCTGCTTGATATGTGCTATTATCAAACCGCGCTGTAAACTGATTTTATACTAAAATCTAATTAAACCCTTTCATTCTTTCCGGTCTGAATTGCGCCAGAAAGCGTTATCCTCCTTGCTGGGCGTCAGCCCAGCGGCGTCGTCTGCCTTTTCTGACACAATTCATCCTCGGAAATCGATGAACGCTTTCAATTAGATTTTAGTATTAAACATTAAGCCTTCCGATATGACGGTAACGCCGTTGTATCGGAAGGCTTTTCTTTTGTCTGCATTGACTGCGTGATATCGAAAGAGGTCCTTGTATGTCCTTCTCTTTAGCTGGTATGCTGAAGGTACAGAAAATTCTGCCCGTTTCTGTTAAGGAGGATGATGAAATGGATCAAAAGAACACGAACACCGACAAAGCGCCCGATTGCCGCCGATGCGTCTACAATAATTTTGCCCGCTGCGGCGTCTGTTTTTGTATACTGCCCCGCTGTCGGTATCAAGTCTCATTCCATGGGGAGAAAGGAGATTCATCAAATGGAGAAAATATTTAATTGGCTGCAGGTTGCCGCCGGCATCATCGGCGGTTTGTGCGCGGGTTTACTGGGAGGATTTGACAGCATCCTAACGGCGTTAATCTCTTTGATCGTATTGGACTACCTGACCGGTATCATCAAAGCAATTGCCCGAAAAAGACTGTCAAGTGAAATCGGATTCAAAGGAATTGCAAAAAAAATTCTGATTTTGTTTATCGTCGCGCTGTCATGCGCGATCCAAAACATCATAAACAGCAGTATTCCGGTACGTGAAATCGTCATCATGTTTTATATCGTCAACGAAGGCTTGTCGATCGTGGAAAACTGTGCCGAACTGATTCCGATTCCCGAAAAGCTGAAAAGCATTTTGCTGCAATTGCAGAACGAAAAAGCAGATGAAAATGAGGAGGAAAAATAATGGCAGTAATATCTTATTCTTATAAAGCCGATAGAAACAAGAAGCTATCTGCACATTTTAAAGTGAAGGAATTTCGCTGCAAAGACGGCAGTGATAAAATCCTCATCAACTCAGAATTGATTGCCGCGCTGGAAAAGCTATTTGACAAAGTAGGCTGTGATACCATGAACATCAACAGCGGATACCGCACCGATACGCACAGTATCAAAGTGGGCGGATATGCGGGCGACCAGCACACAAAGGGTAACGCGGCCGACATTTGGTGTAAAAAAGGCGGCAAACGAATGAGCGCCAAAACGCTTTGCTGCGCGCTGGAAGACCTCGGCTACAACGGAGGCGTCGGATATATTTCAGACACCGCCATTCACCTGGATGTACGGGGAAAACGAGTTTGGTTTGACGAAACCAAAAATGACCGTATCGTGAACAGTTGGTATCAGTACTTCGGAATTATGAAATATTCTTCTTGTTCAAGCACTGCAAACAATCATGAATCAAACTTCACTATATATGTCGTCAAAGCAGGAGACAGCTTCTGGAAAATCGCCGCAACACAGATGGGCAGCGGGTTAAAGTACAAAGAGCTTGCGAAATATAATAACCTGCGCACCTCCGCTGTGCTGCATCCCGGACAAAGTTTGAAAATCCCGCAATAATATCAAATACCCCCTCTATCCCATACAGACAGAGGGGGTATTTGAATCCGATTCGGAGCCTCTTATTTTTTATGATAAGCACCGGACATTTTCCGGTATCTGTAGTTCCTGCAACGCCTTGCGGTGCAGGCGGGTAACTTGGCGGTAGCAGTAATTCATCTTTTCGGCAATTTCTTCCAATCCGATCCGATTGATATAATGATATCGTAGCAATAGCCGCAGCGTGTAATCATCGATCGTGTCTATGTATTGCGATATTTCCTCCCGCATTTTCAGCAACGTTTTGATATCCTGTTCCAAAAAATTACGAAGCTCTTCAATTTTCTCATAGCTTCTTTGAATACGATCATCTCCCCGGTTGCTTCCGCCTGCTTCGCTCATGGTGCGTGTGACCCGACAGGCAAATGACTTCCATTGTTCAAGTTCATCCATCTTGCATTTAATTTCTTCATCCAATCTTCGATACTGGCTTAAATAATCTTTCTTTTCGTCGATCGTCATATTTTTTCCCCCCGCTTGTATCTTCTGAAATATCTATCGCTGCCCTCCGATCGTGCAGACAAATTTGAATGAAAAAAGGACCGGCGCTCTAAACACAGAAGGAAACAGCGCCAAAGAAGATACCGATCAAAAATTTGATCGGTATCTTCTTTGGCTGACGCCGGTTTCCTGACTCCGCTGAAAAGAACACCGATTCCATCTACAATCTGCTTTTCCACTGCTCTATATCAAACCAACCAAATGCCGACGCGGCACCTGATCGGTAAAACGCGGCAATTGCCGCTAAAATAGATGAAATTATATATCATTATACTAAATTTTGAAAGCCGAAACAACTCCGAAAAGCACAAACCGTTTTCAACTGCTGAAATTATCATCGTCCAAGTGAGTCAGTATATATTCCAAATCTCTTTGTAACGAATCTATTTTTTCATTTAGCAAGGCGATCTTCCGCTCTGTCGTGTCCACACTGGTAATATCCGGCTGAGGTGTAAAAAGAACAAAAGCCACTTTCATCCCCCCTTTTTTCAATCTGCATGTCCGGCATCTGCCCTATGATAGGATACGGTAGCTGTACTTGAAATAAGGGATCGTAACTTTCCCGCTTCCGCCTACCCGCACTTGGATGTTTTCACAGGGAGGAATATGCAGCGGGATCTCCACTGTATTTGCCTGTGTGAGAGTGCCGGTATAAACAGAAGAGAACGCTCCTCCGTCAGACGAAACTGAGACAGACAGAGAAGCCGACTGCATCGGTTCTATACGGAGTACCAATCGGGTAAACAGCTTTTTCTTGTGTGACTCCGCAAAAAGCTGTTTCGTTTGAAAATACCACTCTGCGGGGGCGCACGCACTGTCAAACTGATTCGGCTGATAAGTATAGGTTTGATAGGCGCCGCCCGCTTTCCTGAGATAATAGACCTTTCCGTTAAACCAACCTTTGCTGCTTAATGCAACGCCGCTTTGCTCCGCACGGATCTTGCTCCACTGCTGATTTTCGGTGTCATAGACATAATTGCCGATATAATAATACCGACCGTCCGAACAGGCGGCGCTGTCTTTTAGCTTGTCCGCCAAACCGGGACATTTTCCCGAAACGAGCTGGGGCAATCCTCCCGTATAAGCCATGATTCCCTCTTGGGCGAGAAAATACAGGGTACCTCGGCAAATGGCGATCGAACGGGGATTGATACATCCCACATCTGCAATTTTGGCGATATAAAACGGAGTGGACTTGTTAAAGATACCATACATAGTTCCCTGCTTAAACATCAGCATATTGGATTTATAATTCACGCCGGCAGTAAAACGTCCGCCCGCATACATCTCCATCATCTGCGCGCAAACCGGAGAAACGCTGTTGTTGATCAGATAAACCTGCCAGTTTTCAATATCCTTGTCATAACTGATATGGATATAATCGTTTTGCAGGATGAATAAGCGGCGTGAGTTGGCGTATAAGCCCTGCGGCTCTCCCGTCAGCTCACTGAGCAATGTGGTAATGTCCGATGTCTGTACTGTGCCGTCTTTTTTATAATAAACAAGGCGTGTCGCGGTTTGGTTTTTCACCATCAGAACCAGACCGCCCCGAAATTCGGCGGCATACAAAAACAGATCTCCCGTGTTGAGTTGAATTTCGGAGATCTGTTCGGTCAGTGCATCGGTCCAGGAATGGCGAATGATCCGACAGGGCGATTCGGGAAGCACCTCCAGCAGGTTGTTGTCCAGCCCAACAATGTCTGCCGTATTGGTGGTCTGCGCCGAGCTGCGATACAGCGCCCACGGATTGCAAACCGTCAAAGCCGGCAATTCCTCGGTAGAGATATTGGCGCAGTCCGCCAGTTCTTCCTCCTCAATAGCCGCCCGGCAGTTGAGCCCTTTCCAGTCACGGAGCGTTTTGGTTGTTTGCTTCAATACCGTCAATTTGGGCAATAACACGTTTTCATCATCACCTTTCTAAAGTACTGACAGTTCAGTGCTTTTCGGCAAAAAGGATGCCGAAATTTTGGCAACGCCAAAACCGCACCGAGTTGCTGAATAACATAACTTGTAATGTGGAAGAAATCCACCGGATTCCTATGGTACAAGTCACCAAACATTGCGGTATTCTTTCTCGCCTTTCGGAGCGGACGCTTCAAAGCATTTTCTCCGATATGCCGCAGCCGCATTGTTGTAAAGCAGGGAATAATTGCCGTATTCCGCAAGATCTCCGCTAAACAGTGCCATCTGGGACAGCACGTAATATAACAGCAGATCGTCGATCGCGATGCCGTCGTTTCCGCTGCAACCGTCCTCAGCCGCCTTTCGCTGTGCCTCTCCGATGAAAGCGGCGACTTCCTCATCGGTCAGTCGCCCCGGCTTAAGCGCCTGCACCTTTTCGATAATATGATCATACATGATGGCTTGCTCTCCTTTCCGATTTTTTGCGGTTATTTCCCGTTTTTCCCGATCGAGTCGGATAATTCAATCGCGCGTTGAGATTGTTCCTGCGCATGCTCCAACACCTCCGCGACCGAACAAGGCACCTCGACCTCGACGCCCCGCTGAATCAGGTATGCTTTGCCGTTGACGATCACCTGCACATCCCGCTTGTATTTGTCGTTGTCCTTGTATAATCGGATCTTTCTGGTTTTTTCTGTGTTTTCCATGACGATATCATTCCTTTCTAACGATTAAGAGAAAAAGGAGTGCCGTAACCGGCACTCCTTTTGAGCGTTTAGTTGTACTTAGAAGCAGTTTCCACCCGAACCATATAAGCGTCAGTCAGAATACAAGCCGCCTTGGTTGCTTTCCATCCCATGGTAGAACGCTGGTTGAGCGGGTCTGCCGTACCGGAGGAACCTTTCGGCTTAATAATCATCTCTAAGCCGCCGCCCTCAATGGAAGTTGTCCCGTAAGCGTCGGCACCGAGAAACAACGTGGAATATACATCGATGGAATTTGCCCCTGCTTTTTCAAAAATCTTCGCTTCGGAGGTTTCCACAAAGCGGACGCCGCAGATACGGCCGATCTCGCCCGAATAGAAGTTTTTGGCGTTGTAGCTGTTGGGCGCTTCCCATTTGGGGTCGTTCATCAGGTCATAAGCCACATCGGGATGGATGATTGCGACATAATCGCCGTCAATTTTCTTGGCATTCATCCGTTTGAGCGTAGTCACGGCACGTCTGACCGCATTCACCGTCAAGACGTCATCCGCAGTCAGCGCCGAGCGGGAGGACACGCTTCCATCACCGTACTGCACATTGGTGCCGCTGTTGAGCACTTCTCTGACGATGCTGTCAAGGGAGGCGCCCGCCTGATCGCCTAGCACCCTGCCGGCCTCGGCGATGTTGTTGTCGATGGCGGTCATATCCAGCAAATCGGAAGTAGTCACATAGTCGCCGTATTGCGAAACGGTAGCGGTCACTTTTTCCCAATCAAGATTTTTTCCGTCGGGAGTAACGCCTTCGGTCAGCGCCGTGGTTGCCTTCGGGAAGGGATTCAAACGGCGGAACTCGATGGTTTTTCCCTCTCCCTGCGGAATCAGCTTTTTCTGTCCGAACTGGTCATGCACCAGGTTGGGTACGGCGTTTTTGATGACCACTCTGTCATAGAAGCTTTTCATCTGCGGCGACATATTATTGCCGTCGCCGGTTTGGGTGGTGGTATTGGTATTCGGGTTGGCAAACAACTGTAAATCCATCATAAAAAATCCTCATTTCTTTTGATTTGTATTTCAAAGTATGATGTTCTCTCCCTTCTGCGCGCGGGCGAGCAATGCGTCGATTTCGTCATTGTTCATCGCTGCCACATTCGGAGAGAGGTTTCCCGAAATGCCGCTTTGCAAGGCATTTTCGGACGGGCGGCTGCCTCTGGCAATGATGTTGTCTATGACCTGCTTGCCGGTTTTTTTGGCAAGTTTGTCGGTGATCTCATGCAGATGCAGCGCGGCATACGCTTCGGTGACGCTGAAACCGTTTGACAGCAGTGCCAAAAACTTCCGGTCTTTGGCAAGCTCTCCGACATTGATATCCCCGTAAAGGGCGGCGTCCTGCTCCGGAATCGCGGAAAAATCCCGTTCCAGCGCTTCAGCTACCCTGCCGGCATCGAAGCCAAGCGCATCCGGTGAAGCGGTCTGCCCTTCCGCTTTGTCTGACTCGGACCGGACACTGCCGATCAAACGGCAAAGTTCTTCTCTGTCCGATATGCCGGACGCCTGTTCTAACCGCTGTAACACCGGTTCCAATTTATGAAGCGTATCTTCTGCTTTTCTGGCGTTTTTCAGTCTTTGCCCCAGAATGCGGTCAAAATAGGCCTGATATTCCTCTTTGGTTACAAAGACCTTAAACGGTGCCTGCTCGGCGGCGGCTGTGTCCACAGAAGCGGAGGTTGACTCCGTTTCATCCGGATTCAGCCGAAAATTTTTCTCTTCGCTCATGGTGTTCCATTCCTTTCTGAGCTGATCTGCGGTTTGCCTGTTTTCCAGGCAACACCGATGTTTTGATGCCCGACCGTCGCCTGGCAAATCTCGAATAACCGCCGGATCCGTATGCGGTTTTCGCCGATTTCCATCAATAACTGCCTACGCGGCAAGCGACGAAGACGCTGTCTTCCACTTTTGTATCATGGCGCGGTCAGGAAGGTTTCTGCGGCGCAGTTTATTGTCATATGCCGGACGGACAAGCTAATACTAAAATCTAATGAAACGCTTTCATTCTTTCCGACCTGAATTGCACCGGAATGTGTTATCCTCCTTGCTGGGCGTCAGCCCAGCGGCGTCGTCTGCCTTTTTCGGTACAATTCATTCTCGAAAATTGATTAAAGCTTTCAATTAGATTTTAGTATAACCGGATATCCTCCGGACAGAGAGATGCCGGGGATAAGCTTCGGCAATCGACACCAGTCCCGCAACCACCGCCTGCGACACCGCGGCGGCAGCGGCCGACGACAAATCGAGAGTCACACTTGTTCCGGCAACCGATACCACGGCGGGCGCTTGCCGGCGCACCCCCTCTGTCAGTGCGTAATACAACGCCGACACCCCTGCGCAAACGATATCTTTTCCTTTTTCGGCATATCCCGCATGGCCTGCGAACTCACACCGAAGCGTATCTCCCGATCGAGTCAACGTGACTGTGATCATCGCCTATCGCTCCTTTCCCGAAATGCACCCGATAAAAAAGCTGCCAAACGGATTCATTCTGTTTGACAGCTTCTTTATTCTGTTTTGCTAGCTTAACAATATCATAGGAAAAGTAGGACATTCAAGGACATTGTGTCAAGAACAATCCACTGGATTGCTCTTGACTGACACCTCTTCCCTTGCGGCATATATGCCGCCGCATTGCCGCTTATAGCGGCAAACGTTCGAGGTGCTTTTTCTGCTCTGACGGCATTTGTGTTTCCCGACTAATATGATGTCGGGATTTTGACCTGTTTAAACCAGTTTTGCAACGGCGGCAGCTCCCGCCCGCAAGGCATATTCGATTTCCTCCTGTCCCTCAAATTCCAGGGTCAGATATCCGTCATATCCGGCATTTTTCAGTGCGCGGACGCACTGGCTGATCGGGACAACACCATGTCCCGCTACCGTGCCGCGCAAAAACGCGCCGCCTCTCGTGCCGAAAAACCCCTCGCCGGGATCGCCCTCCTGTCCCGATTTATAGAGAAAATCCTTGACATGAACATGGAAAGCATAAGGAGCGCAGCGCCCTACTGCCGTGATCGGATTCTCATCCACGCAGAGGAAATTGCCGATATCCACCAGCAATCCGAAGTTCGGATGTGCCACAGTATTTACCAGCAGTTCCACCCGCTCGGAATCCTGACAAAACAATCCGTGGTTCTCCACCATGGTGCGAATGCCCTTGTGGGCGGCGTATTCGGTTATCGCCAGACAGCCTTTCGCAAAACGAGGCAGTACGTTCGAAAAGCCCTGATACTGACGGGAATTGCCGGGAAACGCAAAGGCGGCGTCATGTCGCAAAAGCTTTGTTCCCAGAAGCGCGGCAATGTCGACCTTTCCTTTCACACGGTCGATTTCCGCCTCTAAATCCCCGCCGCAGCCGCCGAGCAGATCGGCACCGACTGAATAGCAGGCGATTTCGAGCCCGCATCGATCTGCTTCCGCTTTCAGCCGCACAGCATATTCCGCCTCGGTACAGCCCTGCGGGAGAGTGAGATCGGTAAATTCGATTGCCGCAAAGCCCAATTCTTTTGCTTTTGCAATCACCGAAAGCTGGGTTTCATCCTGCCCATTCATCAGCCGAGCAAAGCTGTAAGAAGAAATTGCCGTTTTCATTTGAATCACCATTCCTTTTCCAATCGGAGTCTATCCGAAAAAGTCAGTCTGTAATCATTACCTCGTGTCCGGTTCGCGCAGACTCGTAGATAGCATCCAGAATTTTCATAATGGTGATCCCGTCCTCCGCAGGCGAACAGCAGGGCAAACCTTGCGCAATACAGGCAACATAATGATTGATCTCGTTGTCAAACAGCCCGTCAAAGTTCAGGGCAGTCGGTGCGTTGAAGCTCACGTTGGTGAGATACCCGTTCTGCTCCGTGAAGATTTCCAGCTCCGGATTCAACACAGCGCCTGCTTTTGTTCCGAATAATTCAATGGTTCCGCAGTCCTGCTTGATGTTCAGACTGAAGCTCGCCTCAACCGAAAGCACGAACCCGTTGTCAAAACGAATCAGCGCGGAAGCCAGATCCTCTACGTCAAAGACCGGCTTTTGTTCGTTGCCCGCGGCGACATAATTGCCTCTGGATTTGATATGGCTGCGATCGCCCAGCTTTTTAAAGGTAGCGCCGTAGACCGAAACCGGCTTGGGATTGCCGGCAAGA
>JAQXIB010000147.1 GCA_029007575.1 Clostridiales bacterium
AATCCGCATGGTTGACGCTGATCCTTTTATCGGTACAAAACTTATGGGCGATCGGTTCGAACCGTTTTATCTATAAAGAAGAATTGAAGACCCTTCCCTACGCACTCAATCAGATTATCAGCGGTGGAATCGCAAGAGCCGGTGTTGGCGCCGCGGTAACCGTATTTATGATGATCGTGCCGATTTTGATTTTTATTTTCAGTCAAAATAACATTATTGATACTATGGCATCGTCCGGCTTAAAAGATTGAGCGGCTGCCTGTGTGAGTTTGTCTGAAACATTGTTTGTGCCGTAGGAAAACAATGTGTTTGTCTCTATAAATTACCGCGCTGCGGCGAAAAAGGAGCCACTGATATGTGGAAAAAACTTTTCAGTATTGTATTATGTGTTTGTCTGCTCACATCAGCGGCACAAGCAATCGGTCCTGCTTTTTCGGATCTTACCTATGAATCCTATACCTATAGCGCAGAAGATGAACCGCTTTTGGTGCCGGCTCCGTATACCGACATCAGAGTGATTACCGGTGCGGATCTGCAGTTGAACGCGTTTTCTGAACTTTCCGATATTGTTTATGACGGGAACGGTCAGATATATATGAGCGATACGGGAAACAATCGGATTATTATTACCGACGCTGCTTTTTCTAAAGCAACCGTATTACAAAATTTTGACAACGACGGTATTTCGGATTCTTTCAATCGTCCGGTGGGAATCTGCATCAATGACACCACATTGTATGTGGCGGATTCCGAGAACGCCAGAATATTGTCTTTTGACAGAAAGACTCTGCTGTTAAAAAAAGAATTTTTACAGCCTGAAATTACAGTTTTGGGTGATAGTTATCAATATAAGCCGCTGAAAATAGGCGTTACTGCCGCAAATCATCTTTTCGTGATCGCAGAAGGTGTCAATCAGGGTTTAGTGGAGTTGGACGAAAACGGCAATTTTGCCACTTTCCTGGGAGCGCCGTCGGTCGTTCCGAACTTCTTTGATTTGATTTGGCGGAAGTTCGCGACCAAAGAGCAATTGGCACAGCTTGAAAAATATGTTCCTACCGAATATGACGCCTTAAGTGTAGACGATGACGGATTTGTTTACGCGGTGTCCAAAAACTCTGAAAACAGGCTGTTTGCAAAGCTGAATCATCAGGGAAGCAATGTTTCGGATGTGGACGTTGATGAAATCGGAGATACTCGTTATGCCGACGGTCAAAGGCCCTATCTGGTGGATGTAGTAGAAAATGAAAACATTTTCTACCTATTGGATTCTAAACAAGGAAAAATTTACGTGCATTCCGATGAAGTCGGCCAGTTATTTACCTTCGGTTCGAATGCCACACAAAAAGGATGCTTTTATACTGCAAGCGCCATTGAATTAGTGAATGATCAATTGTATGTTCTGGACGGAAATAAAAATTCGATTACCGTTTTTGAACCGACTTCTTTCGGTAAAAATGTGATTGAGGCTGTGAAACTGCAAAAGCAGGGAAAATACAGCGAAGCAAATGAATATTGGGAAAAGATTTCCGTGCAGTGCGCTCATTATCCGCTTTCCGAGTCGGGACGGGCAGAAGCCGAGATAGAGGCGGGTAATTATCAAGCTGCGATGGCGCGGGCAAAATCGATTCGCGACAAGGATACTTATGAGGATGCTTTTAAAAAACAAAGAGACGAAATCGTACGTAATTATTTTATATTCATTTTTATCATTGCTGCTGCCGTTATTCTTTTCATTATCTTTTTGCCGAAACTATTGAGGAAAATTCCGCTTTTTCGAAAGATCCAGGGCAGTGATTTTTATCAGAAATATAAATACAGTACTTACACCTGCTTTCATCCGTTTGACGGATTTTGGGATATCAAACGTGCCGGCAAAGGAAATATGGCGGTCGCGTTAACCATTTTAGGATTATTTACTGTGTTGTATGCTGTTCGAGCACAGTTTTCCGGATATATTGTGACCGACACGGTCAGCAGTGAAGTAAATGTTTTATTTGAATGCTTAACTATTTTATTGCCGTTAGGATTTTATGTGGTGTCTAACTGGTGCTTTACCACATTAATGGACGGCGAGGGAAGTTTAAAAGATGTGTTTATTGCCACCTGCTATGCTTTAAAGCCATATGTACTTTTGGCAGTGCCGCTTTTGCTTCTCTCTCAAATTCTGACTGCGGAAGAAGCGATGTTTTATCAATTTCTGGATGTTATCTGCTGGATATGGGTGCTGGCATTGCTGTTCTTCGGCATGATCACAACGCACGATTACAGCTTATCCAAAGGAATTGTGACGTTGATTTGCACCGTGATCGGTATTTGTTTAATTTTGTTCATCGGATTGCTTTTCATCAATGTAATTCAAGATGTTGTCAGCTTTGTTAAAGATATATACCGTGAGATTTCATACCGCATGTATT
>JAQXIB010000148.1 GCA_029007575.1 Clostridiales bacterium
TTTCGGAAGATCACACTGTACTTGAAATGTTGAATACGGAAATGTCACACTTGCCTACAAATAGGTATGAGCCCCAACTGCTATTGCAATTGAGGCTCATATTCATATTTGGCTCCCCGTGTTGGGCTCGAACCAACGACCCTGCGGTTAACAGCCGCATGCTCTACCAAATGTACATGTAAACTACGGATTTTTCGCTCAATAGGCTTAGAAGCTTGCATATGTATATGCATTCCTTTGCAATAGCCTATCGTCACTCATACCATGAAAAATTGCTCATAGTCCATATTAAACCTGATGTTCAATTCATATCCTCTTTTGAACTCTATTCTGGATATTAATTGACAAATAATCATCTTTTGTTGTTCCATTGACGCAGATTCAAATTCGTTTGCCCAACTTTGAAACTGCTCATAGTAATAATCAAGCCGTTTCATTGCTCCTTCCTGATCCAGTATTTCAAATTCCAGATCCGTCAGTTTTTGTTCGTTGATTCGAATCTGTTCTTTCGATGACTCTATTGCCATAGAGAGCGTATCAATCGTAAACTTACTCTCACCGGCAAGAGCATTCGCTATTTCGTCTGTCAGTCCTTTCAGCTTGCTTTTCAGTTTTTCCGTATCAGCCTCAAGCTTTTTTCGGACTGCTCTACGCTCACTGATTTCTATTGCATACTTTCTCTCCAAAGCAACATTTTTCGGTGTTGTTTTTATTCTGGCAAGATATTCACAAACAAGGTCTTTGACAGCCTTATCTACTTTTGTAGCTACATAGGCTACTTGACCGTCGCAGGATGCATTGTTTCTCATCTTCCCTGTGCAAACATATCGTTGCTTGCGAACTTTGTGAACTGTACCATCTTTACGAATATTTTGATCCACATAACTGGTGGCATTCATTTTAGCACCGCAACTTGCACAGTAAATATTTCCTGACAACAAGGTTTGACCTTTCGTATTTTGCGCGATATGCTGTTTCTTTTGATCGTCATGGGAACGCTGTTCTAATATATATTGCGTCTGTTGAAACAATCCTTCGTCAATAATTTGAAGTTCGTCTATTTTCTGTGAGCATGCGTTTCCGTTATGCAAATATCCGCAGTACATCTTATTCTTTAATATCCGATTAATAGTATTACATTGAAAGGCACTGCCATTCATCGTTTTTACACCAAGTTCATTCAAATGCTTTGCCATTCGATAAGACCCATATCCGTTTTTTACCGTCATTTCAAAAATCATGCGAACATATTTTGCTGTTTCCTCATTAATTACAATCTTCAGTAATTCTTTTCCCTTTTTATTGACTTGACCGCTTTTAACCAAGTCATATCCAAGCGGCACTGCCCCGCCGGTATAATTGCCTTCTTCGGTGAGCTGTCTCAGTCTGGTTTTTACCCGCGTTGAAGTTTTTCGGCTTTCTCCGCCCGCCTGCCAAAACCGCATATAGTTCACAAGATAATCTGCTTCATTATCAAACCTCTGCTGACCTTCCTGTGTACTCCACACTTCTATTCCCTGTCCTACAAACCATTCTACTACAAATGGTGTTTCATTCTGTCGTCTGCCAAGTCTATCGAACATAAAGACCAGCAATATATCAAACTCGTGTTTTTCAGCTGCCGCTTTAATATCCTGTATTGCATCCCGATCATCAGCTGACACCTTATAGCCTGATATTCCCTTTTCATAAAATTCTTTGCTGATAATCCAAGCGTCTTGCCTTCCAGCAAACTCATGACATGCTGTTTTCTGCATCGGAATATCATCCTTATCTACCTGACCTTTTGTGGACACTCGATACAATGCATATACTCTTTTCATGGTAATCATCCTCACATATCATCATTTCGATATGCAAGTGTGACAAAATCCGTATTCACATGTCAAGATACATGAACATTTCCTTGCCACAAAGCATATCACAAGAGCTTTCTAATGTCTAGCGATTATTGAAATTTTTATTATAGTCAATTTTCTTTTGATGTGGAAAAAGAGAGCAAGTTGTGGTACAATCATTTCTGATTTTAAATATGTGCAACAAGTTGTTTTACAAATTCCTTTGGGTTATAATGTTGTATTGAACACGTTTAGGGAATATGTTACAATGTATATACAGATTTTAATTATGGCGAATTCGCCATAATTAAAATCATCCAAGATGGAGGATATTTTATGTCAAAGATTACTGTAAAAGATACAGATATTAATATTACAAAAATTAATGATGAAGATTATATTTGCATAACTGATATGCTAAAAGCGAAAGACGGAGAGTTTTTTATTGCTGACTGGTTGCGCAATAGAAACACCCTTGAATATATCGGAACTTGGGAAAGTGTATATAATCCCGATTTCAATCTTGATGAGTTTTCTAAAATCACTAATCGTTCCGGCCTTAATAATTTCAAAATTAGTGTCAAAGAGTTTGTTGAAAGAACAAAAGCTATTTCAATCACCGCAAAAGCCGGAAGATACGGCGGCACTTATGCTCATAAAGATATCGCTTTTGAGTTTGCTATGTGGATCAGTCCGCAATTCAAGATTTACATAGTAAAAGAATTTCAAAGATTAAAGACCGAAGAACAAAAACAGTTGGGATGGTCAGCGAAACGCGAGCTGGCAAAGATAAACTATCGCATACATACCGATGCAATTAAAAACAACCTCATACCTGATAAACTTACCACAAGGCAGGTTTCGGTTGTATATGCAGATGAAGCAGATGTTTTGAATGTTGCCTTGTTTGGTAAGACTGCTAAACAGTGGCGAGAGGAGCATCCCGATTTAAAGGGCAATATCAGAGACTATGCCAGTATGAATGAATTGATATGTCTTTCAAATTTGGAAAATATTAATGCAGTGTTAATCAATGAACAGATTTCCCAGACAGAAAGACTCGTAAAATTAAATCAAATCGCAATCTATCAAATATCTGTTCTGCAGGAATCTGATAATAGAAAATATCTTAAATAAATAACACATAAGGGGCACTCACTAAGAAAAGTGAATACGCCGTAACGGATGGTGCGGCTGACCGCAGATGGTGCAACCTCATTTTTCTCAAAAACATCAACTAATGCATAAATCACATTTCTTTTACCGTTGATAAAAAAATAGTTTTATGGTAAAATAAGTGTAGATAACACGAGGGAGGAATATTTGTGACTAACAAAGTGTACACAATTGATGAGATTAAAAATATTGTTGCACCCATTGCAAAAGCATATGGCGTTCAAAGAGTATTCCTCTTTGGCTCATACGCAAGAGGCGAAGCACATAATATATTTAATAAGTCTTATGATAACTTCAAAGTCAATTCTGTTTACAAAAATGCCGTTTGTCTGTGCCTTATGCAGATTGGTGAACTGACAAACAATCTTTCAGAAGAATTCAAGAACAACAACACCGATATTCCTTGGCGCGAAGTCAGAGGCATGAGAAATATCGTTGCTCACGAATACGGTCATATTGACTATGAAATCGTTTGGGAAACAATAGAAGACGGCATTCCTGTTTTAAAAGAATTCTGCAAAAATAAATTAGGCTTATAATCTATACTCTATGAAAATATATCTATTGACTAATCCATTGCCTTCCATCGAAGATATTCAAAAAGTATCAAAAAATAAATTAAATCAGCCCTTTATTCAGCATGACTCTTTTCTCAAAAACGTCGGTTAATGCATAAATCACATTTTTTACCACAGTCGGATTGGCTTGTTCTGAAAAAGTAAGGTGGACTTTACATCCACTGACTTCTCTGTCTATTTGCATTTTATCATTAACATCTATTTCTTTCATTTTCTTTTCCTCATTCATAACAGGCGACGGTTTGTTTTATGCAGACCGCCGCCTTCATTTTAATCAATCGTTTTGTATTTGACCATATTTATTCTCAATTTCCGTGGTCACGGCATTTATCAGACTGCCGGCAGCGTACCGACATCACGGGTATTTCAACCCTCCCGAGGTTCTCTCCGAACTGCCCTCATTGCCTGCAATCTGTGACTGGGCAGGAGTATCATTATCCCTATTGACTATCATCGCCGTACTGGGAGCTACCCAATACCAATAACCGACTGTTTCTCGCTCAACTATCAAGTAGTGTCATGGCGCAGTCGTTAAAATGGCTTGCTGGTTTTTCCAACGGCAACTGGAAAGTATCCTATAAATGGTATATTCTTTTTTCAAGCTACAAATCCTGTTCCGTAAAAAGAGGAAACAGGCGAAGAGAAATTATCCCTTCACCTGTTTCCTCAGTTAGAAGCTATTTTTTACACCTGTTTTTGAAAATTATTGAAAATTTTTTTATTTTGTATTCTGCCCGCTTTATAGCGACAAAAACAGAATGTACAGAACATCTTTCCAGCTCCGCGATTCGCTCATATGTCAGGTCATAGAAGTAATATAGAACAAGCCTGCGACGCTGTGTTTCAGGCAGTGCAGCGATTGCATGATACAACCGCTCATTACAAATTCGGAGCCATGCTATATCTTCCATCAATTCTGCTTTACTTATCGCCCGTTCGTTAAGTGAAGATTCTGTTAGTTCCGAATGTTCGATATATCGGTCAAAAAAGTTGAGATATGATTTATCCTCCAATTCAAATCGATTGAACAGCGTATACAAAGACTTGTCTATCTTCAGATTATGAAACACACCTTGTCCATCTTTAAAAGATACATACTGTCCATTTTCACTTATAGATATGGTATACGGATTATCCTTATCTTTCCGTCTTTTCGGATGACTAACATCCATAACCTTTTTCCTCCAATCAATCGTTTTTGAGATTTCAAAACGATTGATTGGGGCGGACTACGGCATTTAAAAGTTATTTTAATTTTAGGGCATAATAATACAAAACAGGCATCCAGCTCGAGAAAACTCTCTAACTGAATGCCTGCTTTTATTACTGCAATTATGGTATGTAAAACAGCTTTTTATCTTTACCTATATTAAAAGGTTATGGGGGACTTTATTATTACAGTATAAAATCACATCCAGTAAATATACTGTAATAATCAGGCTTTTTACTGTTAAAATTCCAACTGTCCCCATTCGCTGTCACATTCTCGTATGTTTTTAAATATATTTGTGCATTTCCGCCTCCAATCGCCGAGTGCCAAATTTCAGGTCGCACAGGTGAATTTGATGTAGTGGCAGCATATGAAAAGCTCCATGTATTATTTCCTTCATATATCATTTCGCCTGTACCGTTAATAGTAGAGAAGTCCATAGAATAGCAATTTTTATTACAATTATTGTCGGTAGAGCCCGCCAGATAATTAATAATACCAGACCATGATAAGCCGTTAGTAGAATATTGTAAGGCAGGCACCATTCTTCCATCACTATCGGCAAAAGTAATTCTAACAAATAGGGGGGGTTCACTGGCAGCCTGCTTTAAATATCCGATTTGATTGCCTAATTGAATCATGCTCGCAACTCGTTCCCTTGCTGCGAAATTAAAATTATCATATCGATTTGACCGAACGCGATAATACCCTTTATACACATCATTTTCATTAACTGTAACATACATCCAATAGCATTTCCCATTCTCATCCCAAGGAATATAAACAACCTCTTGATGATGGCGGGATGTTGTTGTTGGATTAGTAGAGGTTGCCAATTATATCTGCTAATGAGAACTTAGATTTTAATGATTATTCACCTTTGTAATGTGGGTAGGTTCTTTTATCGGATTCGTTTATTTCCCTTACAACCTTACAAGGAACACCAACAGCAACTACATTGGCGGGAATATCTTTTGTTACGACACTTCCAGCGCCGATAACCGAATTATCACCAATTGTAACGCCTGCTAAAACGGTTGCTCCTGTTCCAATCCAAACATTGTTTCCAATTTTTATGGGTTTTGCAATTTCGATACCGTCTTTACGCATTTTGGGGTCAATTGCATGTTCTGCTGTTGTAAAGGTAACATTAGGTGCTATGAAAACATAATCGCCAAATGTAACAGAAGCACCGTCTTGGACAATAAGGTTGTGGTCTGCATAAAAATAGTCGCCAACTTCAATATTATATCCGTAATCACACCAAAATGGTGGAACAAACATTACTTCCTTACCCATTTTACCAAGCAAACTTTTAAGAATTTTTTGTTGCTTTTTATTATCATTAGGGCTTAATTTGTTATAACGATAGCATTTATCTTTGCCAATTCTTATAACCTTTTCATAATCAGGGTTATAACTTCCTTTAAAAAAGCAATTAAGCGGAACAAGCGGTCTATTTAACAAAATAATCACCTCGATTTTTTATTATGTCAAAACGATTTATAACACAGTAAAAGAAACGCATCACGGATATTGTGTGCTTCCGCTGAACAGGCATAATGCGAAACATCCCAACAAACTTCCAAGCGATTATCCGATTTGCGAAATAGGACTCGCCATCCACAAGGACGGCAAATGTACCAATGGCGACAAGAAAAATAAAGGCTGTATCAAATATGTCACAATTCCTGATGGCTACCGACTTTCTATTGACAGCAAGTGTGTTTTTAAGAAAATTTATGCTCTGAGAACCGAAGCAGAACGCTACCATTCAAGACTAAATATCATTTCAATACGATATTTTCTGCAATTTTTCGATTCAGTTTCTCTCTTGTCTGCAAAATCCACTCCGCCTCCCGTGGATACTGTCGAAAGGTAAGCGGACTGCCGCACTCTTGTTCAAGCCATGCCACAGTTGCTTCTCTGCCAATCTGAGTTTCCAACAGTTGTAATGCTCGCATATCCTGTAATGATTCGTAAAATACCTTTTGCCTGATTGATGAAACCGGCTGTCCGTTTTCTCCGGGATATACAATAAAAGCATCACCAGAAGGGAACATCTCTCCGGCATCAGTAACCGCATAAGGATCAATGAACTCCCGTGAAAGAAATGTAAACCAAAAGTTATATCCCCATTGCAGAAATCCTTCTATCTGATAACGATAAAGTTGCCATCCTAGAATGCGATTTCTGACAGACGGCATGGCCATCATACGATTGCTGACATCTACCGTTTGTCCGCAACAATAATATGTCCATAAATGCGGAATATTTGCTTCCAGAAAAGCATCGATATGATCGGTGGAAGGGATTGGATGCGGTACCAGTCCTTCCTTATAAAATGCAATATCCGACAAAGCATCCATGGTACGGCAATCTCTCAGTATGTCTCTAACACTGTCCCTGGCGCAGCGATAGCTTTCCAGTGCTGCTACAGACGGCTCATCGGATATATGAAACCAGCATTGATCCAAACGTCCTTCTTTTTTCAGATGCTCTTTTAAGGCGAGCAAAAAGCAATTGATAAATGATACATATTCTTGTGAGCGGGCATCAGTATACCAGCCAAACCGTTTTTTCTCTTGCCCATTCTCCTTTATGACAATTTTCGGCGCATGCTGAGCCCCCCACTGTGTAAACAGATGTGAAATTTCATAATATCGAATGCCGCAATCCCATGCCAAGTCCATAAATCGTTTTAATTGTACAAAGTCAAAGTGATACTTCCCCTCTTCCCAAGTAATACCCACCAGTTGAACTGTGGGTCGTTCTCCGCCTACTTCGGTATCCAACGGAGGTGTAAAAACCGGTGTTAAAAGCATATTAGCACCGTAACGAACTGCATTTTTTATATAATTTCTTATAATTTCCCAGTGTTCATCGCTAAACACCGGCACCTGATACCTAAGTGCTAAACAGTCACAATGAAACCAGTTTGTATAAATGAGTTTCTGCTCTGGCAATGTGACGCCTATCACCTCAACTGTAATTTCCGCTTCTGCCCACACCTCATCCGGATTTTGCGCTGAAAAAAGCGTCAGTCGTATCCCATAGTTGCCCGCGCATAAGTTCGAAGGAATTGCTACTTCCACCCAAGCGCTACGCCACTGTCCTCCAACCAAACTCATCGTTCCGCCGGTAGGTCTCAATACATCGGGATACATTCCCGGGCTGCGCCTGAGAAAATCATTGTCGCTTTCCGCATAAGCTGGCAGCATAGACGGCACACAGCCGACTTCATAGAGAGAAATATTATCCTTAAAAATAGAGTCTACTCTTATACACGATTCCACTCGGTTTCCTTCGCAGGAACAAATAGCCCACTGAAATTGCAGGAGTTCTCCCTGTAATACGGATATTGTTTTCAAATTTTTGCATGCAGGTGTCTCATCAGGAAACACTTTTTCCAAAGAGCTTAATATTCTATGGTCAATTTTCATATAGCTGTTACCCTTTCTGGTTTAATCTTAAAGAAAAACATTTTTCCTTGTTTTGAATACTACACAAGTTTTGTTTGTCTTTTGATTTTTTACCACAATAATTATTACAAATTATCTGTTGAAACCAAATGACCGTTTTCCAATACAGCCAATATATGACAGCCGTTTTTATATATGATTTTATTACCAAGTCTGGCACAGGTACCGGCAGTGTTTTGTAACCGCAGACCAATTTGATATGTATTTGTTTCGGCGGGTATATACAACTGCCCTTCTGCTAAATGCACAACCGGCGTTACTGCCCCGACATCGGTTCGTTTTCGGGAGTACCATCTTTCTGTACTGCCAAGCGAACACTGAGAAATCACATATCCGTCCATACTGAGCAAGAGCAACTCCGCTGTCAAGTAAAACGGTGCAGAAAAGCCGTAATTGACGAGTGAAAGCTGAACCGACAAATGTCTCGGTTCTCCTTTGAGAACCTCTATTGCACAGGATCTCAGTTCTAACTTGTATCCTAAATAATCTCGGATATATTCCCACACACTACGACTCACAGAGTTTCCGTTTTCATCCAAAAACCAGCCCGGCGAAACCAAGCAACGCCGTTGTTTCAGCCATTCAGGGGTTATCTGATCTTTTTGCCAGCGGCGCATAGCATAGACGCGTTCCTTTTTCGTTGCCGAGGGTTCCGACCAATAAAGCACCTTCTGCCGCATCTCTTCGGAAATCTGATTTTCTCGATAACTATGATGCAGACTAAAAGATGTAAAATGATGATCACTCAGTTGACACAGTACCAAACGCCCGTTAATTTCCCACGGGCATGTGGCTCCCCAGAACAACTCACCGTCTACCGGAACTAAAAAGGTTTCTTCCATCAACTGCTCCCACTGTGCTGTCCCCGGGTCACAGCCGCCGGTATCCGGCTTTGTTTCTCCAAACACACTGTCTATGTGAAACCCCAAGCGGCGGTATAATGAATCCTCTTTTTCAATCAGATTTTTATAAACCGGAAGGCGCATTTGCAGGTAAATCGAAGAGGGAGTAATTCGTGCCACTTCCCGAATTAAATCTGCACAATCATAGATTTCAGTATAATTATGCCATTCGCCCCATGCCCCAATTAAGCCAATCTGAACCACATGAATAGCATCCACATAGCGTGTAAGAAGCGGAGCAAGTTGTTTTAAATGAAGAAAAATCGTTTGTTGGGAAGCTTGTCCCCAACTTTTCTCTACATGACTTTGATAAACAAACCGCACCAAAAGCTTGATTTTAAACTTCCGGGCATAGTCAAAATTGGCACAGATGCGGTTTATACCTGCCGCATCTATCTCTTCTCCTTTGCTGTATCCGGTAAGGTAAAAATAAATCTGTGCCAATTGCGGATGCTCTGACATATAGAACCTCCGCCAGTATTTTAATCCCTCTGTCGGATCCTCATGACACGGAAAATCCGGTATTGGTCGATTAGCTACATTAACAAAGGTTTCCATGCGAAAACCCCTGTCAGGGTTTTCCCATAACAACGCATCCTGAGTGCTGTCTATGGATGGATATGTAAAAATTTTATATTCGGTATTCATCTTGCAAGCTCCTTATCACCGGGAAACTGCGGCAATACTATACAGCTTCACCTGATTGAAAAATGATGATGCCGGCACAAATTTTGCCGAAACGATTTGTTGCTCCGGATAAGGATTGGGGTATACGCAACGGTACACCATCTCATTTGATTGCCAAACCGGTACTGCGTTTCCCGAAATTTCCAAGAGAGAGGTGCAATACTCCAACTGATCAAACTCCCCATTTGGCTTTTGAGAAAAATGATTAGTGGACGCAGCAATATTTTCACCAAAAATCACAGGCACCTGCACCGTATTCCCACCGGACATTGTGATTTGATAATACCCGATACTATCCTTTGATCGATCCACCATATGACCGTCAAAATAAAATTGGAATGGCCGAACGAAATCCGTGGTATGCAAAATATCAAAATAGGAATCATTTAACACATTGCGTTGTTGCCGTTCAAAACAATATGTCAAAATTTCCACTGCGCGCTGAGCATAGTCTTCTTCCCGATAGTCCCCCCAAAAGACAACAGCACAAAACGCAAGATTAAAGAAGATTCCGTTGCGGCAGATATAATCGGGATGTAAAGCGCTCCAATTTGATACGCAGCCTCCGTTTATCCCGGCACGCAGCCGGCGCTCAAATTCCGGTACCGCAGGACCGTTAAGATTACCAAACACCGTTGCAAAGCCCCTACTAAGCAGATCCTCATCAAGCCGACGATCCACTGTCCAAATCCAGTGCATCACCTGAATATCTCGGGGGATCAAATCAATGGCCTGCCATGTAGCAGGGACAGACTCATAATGCCAGTCAAATGTATCCTTGACCGCAGCTGCACCACCAAAAGCGTAGCCGCTGGCACAATGAGCATTAAGCAATTTATCCGACCACATCATCGTGGATATCCCTTTTTTGTGTAAAAAACCGTGTATTGTTTTAATATCCTCAGCAAAAATTTGAGCCGAATCAAGTGTTTTGCATTTTTCACAGATCGCTATCGAATTAAGCTCGTCATGAGCAATATGCACTACCTTTGGATCAAATACATCTATAACTTCCTCCAGTACATCAAACAAGAGAGCATAACTGTCCGGATTGGAAGGACAGTAGGTATCAGGGAATGGATCCTCCTTACGCTCAGCCAACTCCGGGTGTCTTGTCAAAAGATAGTCACTATGAGAAAGGCTAGGGACCTCCGGAATAACCTCCATTCCCCGTTCGCGGCAATATTTTACCAATTCACGCACCGTATCCTGAGATAAATAGCCTCCGCCGCCGTTTTGAGTATGGATTGAATTTTTTGCCCATGAATACTGCTCTTGAATTTGGATCGTTTTCCCGGATGATTCGTTCATAAAACGAGCATATTCTACCCATCCCTCATTAATTTCCGGGTGGTGCTTGTATTCCATGGCACCGCCTACTTCCAGAATTACTGTATTGCAGCGCAGAGAAAGCGCCGTATCAACTACTTCGTGGAAATAGACCAGTTCCTCAGGAGCCGGTAAAAAAATCTTCAGCCCTCTGAAATCACACTTTGGGGTGCAATAAATTAACCCGTGCCGCCAAATGCCATCCTGACACCAATCCACCAGCGCCCATGCAGCATATATCAGCCCGCATAACGTATTTGAATAGGCAACAATTTCGTTTTCCTCTATAAGAATACAAAATGCGTCCTGTCGAGGAGCGCGTATCTGTGTACCCAATTTCTTTTTACAAATCGCCAGTTCTTTTTCTTCAAACCGCTGACAGAAGCATATTCTTTTTAAAACTGTAGCCGCCGATTGGTTCAAATTATTCTCTTGTTTTGCAAATAATTCGGTGTGCAAAAGCTTGAGCACCGAATTCGGACCAAACAATGCAGTTTCTCTGGAAAAGCAGGAAAAAGTTGTTTCAAAAGCAGTATATGGATAAAAATCTTGCATCATGGAGCAGGTTCCTTTCTGGGTTTGGTGTTCAGTTTGCGCATCTGTAATGGACTAATGCCATATATATTGTTAAACGCCCGGTAAAAACTAGCAACAGATAAAAAACCGCATTGAAAAGCGATATCAGTCACATGGGTATCTGTGGTACAAATTAACTTCAGCGATTTTTCCACTCGCATGCGATTCAAATACTGAGAAAAAGAAATACCTATATGTTTTTTAAACAAAGCAGACAAATAAGTCGGGGTAATAAAACATTCTCTAGCTACCTCTATTAAAGTCAAATTTTTCTGAAAATGATCCTCCATATAATCAATTGCCAACTTCACCGACGGATGAATCGCATTAGAAACAGAAATGCACGAAGTCTCTGCCTTATCCTTGGAAAGCTCCATCCGATAGATATACGCAAACATTTCCAAAAGACAACACTTGATAATTGTCTGGCTGCCGGGTTGACGCTTCGCATACTCCTGCAGGATACGGTCAAATGCCTTTAAAATAGGTAGATTTTGCGGCAAAGCGGCTGAAATCACGCAATATCGGACAGAAAAATTCATAAAATCTAAAATATCCGTTTCCGCGCCAAAAAAATCTTTGGTGAAAACTTTTTCAGGGGTAAAGGAAATCTCCTCTGCAAATCCCTTGCCGGGACCATCGATCCATGCATGAGGAATATAGTTATTAAATAAAATCAAATCTCCCTGCTTCAAGGTCAACGCCTTCTGATCCGCAAGATAGAGAACCTTACCCGATGTGATTTTGGTGATTTCACAATATTTATGCATATGAAAAGTAAGCTGCTGCGGCAGAGTAAATTCTTCCGGCAATTCCATGTGTTCAGGCATCACCTTATCATAAGCTGTACTGGCATCCGGATTTCGCAACCGTATAACAAACGGTCCCTGCGTCTGATGCTGAAATTCCGGCACCTTATCCGAAGGATACATGGACAAATCCATAGAGGAGTTTCCAACTTCAAATTCCGGACTGATACGAATGGGAAACACGGCAGAGGTCGGCAAATGATCCAAATAATAAAAATTGATATTCATATGTGATTTACCTCCACAAAATGCACTCAAAGAAATTCCACTAACTGCGTCCGCCGCTCAACATGTAACCCTCTATACAATCATACGCCAAAATCGCCCAAGAAATTAATATTATGCGCAAAGGAAAGGTCATTGGCAAAATGAGCTCCGAAACCTGCAGCATCAATCAAGCGAATTCCCACATGAAACTTTTGACCGGAAACAATCGGGAAAAACGCCCTGCATTCCACCGGCTTTTCCGGTTGTAACTGTGCACACGCGCAAGCTCGGCGAACAGCGCAAACCCTATCAGCAACATCTATCAGTACAAATTCGCAGCTTTTCATGGCAACCGGTGCCGCAAATCCATAGTTAACGAGAGTAGCCGACACCTCTAAAAACTCACCTATTTGTTCAACGCATGCGCTCTCTACTAAAATATGATAACCCAAAAAATCACGGATATAATCAAAGATTGACCGCTTTAAGATGACGCCCCCTCGGGTTGAAAACCAGTTTGGATTACAAGGCAAGTGATTTCGTTGAAAAAAAGACATATCAACTATAATTTTTTTCCATTCTTCCAGGCTATAACTACCGCCGTCCTCATGATAGTTATGCTCCAAACTAAAACTGGTAAAATGGTGCATTGCTAATCGTTTGACGACCTTTACCCCGTCGATGCCACGAATATCCGATGCCCAGGGCATCTCGCCATCTACCACCAGATACGGAGTTTCTCCTGTCATCTGCGCACAGTATGGAGAATCAATCAGAGCGCAACTATTCCACTGATGGGGATCGCTGACGATATAATCATCATGATACCCCACATTCATTCGACGGGGATCATGCTGCGGCAACACATTTTTTATCCAGACATAACGCACCATCACCGGCAAATCAGCAGGTATGTGATTGAGCAAATGATTCAGCACTGTTAACCTATCCTGCTTTGCACCTCCCGACCATTCGCCCCACGGGCCCAGGAATCCTGCCTGCAAGCAATACAGCACATCCCTGTTTTGCTGCAAAAAGAATTCCAACTGGGTAATATGGCGTAAAATCTGTTCTGTAGGAGCATCCAATTCATCCCAATGGCGATCATCATAAATATATGCGAAACGCAATAATATCCGCAAATGTCTTTTCCTGCAATGATTCAGATATCGGTTCATTTGATAAAAGGATTTCGAATCCAAATCTCTGTTCTGATATCCATTGAGATAAAAATACACCTGCACTATTTGCGGTTTTTCTGTTACATAACTAACATCCAGCAATCCATCCAGCATTTGTATTGCATCTTTCTGACTGCCGGGATAGGCGTAACCGGTAGCGACCTCCAAATATGATTCCAAGCGAAATCCCCGATTAGGGTTAGTGGAAAGCTTCTCCAATTCTGTTCCCAACAAGGGACGCGGCGTTATGTCTTTTTTCATATCATTCTCCCGTAATCTCGTAACGTAGTCAAAAGAAGTTAACATGACACAAATAATACAGATTCGGTTTTCAGAAACCTATAACTATTTTAATGTTCTTTCGGACACATTTTTTCGGTATCTGCATTGCCTTCACTTCGTTAAAAAAACCAATATCTATTAAAAATACTATCCTTTACTCTTATTACACTGCAAAATGACTCAGCTAACCAGCGGACAAATCAGGTTAACCCCCTTGGCATACTGAGCGTCATTTGCCAAACGCGTCGGAGTTCCGGCACGATCAGTGATCACCACTCCGATATAGTATACATTTTCGGTGTCCGGACGGGTCAACTTTGCATTGACTGTAATTGTAGACTGCGGCTTCAAATTCAAAACATCCCACGATGCTCCGTTGGAAACAATGTTGCCTTTTCTATCAGCAATTACCAGTTTTCCTTTAGAAAGAGAATACGGTGTGGCAAAACCATAATTTTTAAGAGTGAATGCAGCAGTGATTGCCTTTCCTTTCATTTCTGCCTTTACCTGCTCCGCGGCAATGCGATAACCGGTATAATCTCGAATATAATTAAAAGCATTTTGGGCATACGCACCGCCCTTGACATCAGAAAACCAAGATTCCTGATAAGGCAGGTTGTTTTTGGACAGGCTATTTGCTGTCAGTTGTTCACTTTTCCATTTGACCATTGCGTACTGACCGCCGCCTTCTCTATAATTGTGATAAACACTAAAGGCTAAAAAGTGAAACTTTGCCATATACATAGCCATATTCATCCCGGAACCAATACTCGTGGTGCGATCTGATCCCCAAGGCATTTCTCCCTGCACAATCACATTAGCGCTGTTCTTTAAAAATGTATTGTAATACATCGAAGTTTCCAAGCCACCCGTATTCCACTTATGAGGATAACCAACCATATAATCATCATGATAGCCCAACCGGCTATACCGCGCCTTATCTTCGGCAAACATCTCTTTGATTGCCGCATACCGCACCAAAACAAACAAATCACCAGGCGTTGCATCAATAAGCTTTTGTAGCACCGGCCTATACTTTGTATAAGTTTCCATACCTCCTGACCATTCTCCCCAATGCATAACCATTCCTGCATCTATCGCAAACAAAATATTGCGATATTTCTTTAAAATAGGAGCAAATTGATCTATGTGCTGCAGCATCTGATCAATTGTAGCGTCCTGTGTAGCATTGGCACCTTCATCCTGCACATAGGCAAACCGCGGCAGGACCTGAATTTTTTTACTTTGGCAATAAGCAAACATGTTTTCGATAGCGCCCAGCATAGTGTTATCCAAATCTTTGTCCCGGTAATCGGTAAGATAAATATATAGCTGAACGATTCGAGGGGATTCCACCGTGTAATCCTGCATTAGTGACTCCAACCGTTCCGGGAAGGCCTTCGCTTCATTTACAGAGCTAACAGCCATCTCATACCGAAAGCCACGTCCCGGATTAAAAAGTAATTTTTCGCTCATATCTCCGGTCATACCGTCAGGAATAAAATTATAACTTTTGTTCAGCGGAACCACCACAGTATTCTCTGAAACATCGCCGGAAGAAGTAGTTGCATTTTCTATCTTGCTCGATATCTTACTTGTTTCAGTAATTTTATCCACATCACTATTTTGTATAGAAGCACTACCGTTTGGCTCAGATGTCACACTTTCCTGGGAGGATGCCTCAAAAGGGCTACTAACATTTGACGAATTTCCATTTGAAGTAAATCCTATCGTATCCTTTTTGCAGGAGGTCATAGATAATATGTTTCCAACCAGAACCAGAATCACGAGGCGTATCCATCTTTTTTTCATATTGCCGGCACCCTGCGATGCCGCACCACCCTTTCTCATTATATAAATCAAATCATATTTTTAGTTATTTGTCAAATAATATGGGTTTTAAACGAAAATTCCAGGTAAACTCTGTTTCACACAGCTGATATTCCTCCGGCAAAGCAGGACCGCAGCTGTTAGAACCAACTCCGCTTTGTTTATAATCCACGCACAACACAGTAAAGTCATCTGCATGCAACGCAAAATCGTGTTTTGCATTATCCAAAGTTTCCTGTGAATAATGTGAAGCATTAAAACAAAAGTAATCCCCCTCCACAGTTAGTGACATCTCTTCGGAGAAAAGTGTTGCAGATTCACATCCCCAATGACTGCCATTTTCCTGCGGACGAATATGATGCTCGAAATGTTCATCAACAAATTCACTATATCTCCCAAATGCTGTGGAAGAATGAAAATCGCAGTAGCTTTCGCCGGGACCGTATCCTAAGTACTCCAATTGATTCATCTTTTTGGGTAGAAATAACCGAATTCCAAATCTGGGCAAATAGGGTACATTTTGGTTTTTATGTGCGCGTATCACGCAGTCAACCGTCCCCTTGCAGTCTACTGTCCAGCAAACATTCAATGTTAAGATTCGCTGTATCGCAGCAGCAGATAAAGACAAGTCACTCTCTATCTTTGCTAACCCGTTATGAACAGTCAATTTGGTTTGATAAACCTTTAAACTGGTGCGATGATAACCGCATTGTTCCCACTGAACCCGAACATATTGGTCGTTATCCGTAGGTGCCCGCCAAATATTATATTGCATCGCATGCAATAAAAAAGGATGAGAGCGAACCGTCATATCACAAAAACATCCGCTGCTTTTGTCATAAACATATGTAAAGTCCGGCGTTTTAAGTAGTATTTCCTGCGCCGTTTCCATACACTGAAGCAGATTCTGCGCACTGGAAAGAGGAGGCAATACTACATTCTTTTTCCGCAATACGATGGTGTCAAAACCAACCGGATCACCTATTTTCATCCACGGCAGGTTCTTTTTCTGCCACTGACTAAACCGAATCGTCATCGTTCCGCTTTCCGCAGGCGGTATAAATAATGTAAACTCATGGATCTCGTGGGGACCAACTTGCAAAAGAGAATCCTCAAGAGTTCCTCTGCAAATAATCTTTCCGTCCAATTCCACCACATAATCCACCGTAATACATGTGTTCAGCGAAACAAAATCCAGGTGATTGCATACCAAAAACCTACCCATTTCCAAATCAATACAGGCAAAGCGGGCGGGACGATTAACATTTTTCAGTTCCAGCAGTCCGGCATGCGGGCGGCGATCGGGGAACACAAGACCATCCACACAGAAATTCCCATCGTTTGGCTCGTCACCAAAATCACCGCCATAGCAGTAATGTTCTCTACCCTCGTTGGGAACACCACACAGCGCTGCATGGTCACACCACTCCCATACAAATCCGCCACAATAGTTTGAATATCGTTCCAACAGAGCATGATATTTTTCCAAATCACCGGGTCCGGTGCCCATGGCGTGAGCGTATTCACACACCAAAAAAGGCTTTTCATGACTTACATCTTCACAATAAGCAGAAATTTCCGCTATCGGCGTATACATTTGACTGTGAAAATCAAGATTGGAAAAATCGCATTCATGATCTTTTTGACGAAAAAATGTACTTTCGTAATGGATCAGTCGCCCCGGATCCTTTGCCTTCAGTTCCGCAGCAGCAGCTTCAAAATTTTCACCATATCCGCTCTCGTTGCCTAATGACCAGATAATAACGGAGGGTTGATTTTTATCCCGCTCATACAGCAGACGTACGCGGTCTAAAATCGACTCGCGATAGGAAGGCATATGGCTAAACATCGCATATTCAGCTTCATCTCCGTATAGCTGGCTGGCACCATGTGCCTCAATATCTGCTTCATCCAGCACATACAGACCATAGCGGTTACATAGTTCCAGAAACACCGGACTGTTGGGATAATGCGCGGTACGAACTGCATTAATATTATGCCGTTTCATCATCTGCAAATCGTTTTCCATATCTGCCAAAGTAACCACCGGTCCGGTCATAGGATTGGAATCGTGGCGGTTTACTCCCAACAATTGAATCCGCTTACCGTTGATGCAAAGTGTCTTATCCTTTATTTTTACCTCTCTCAGCCCCACAGAAAAAGGAATAATTTCCCCATTCGTTTCCAATAACAAGCAGTACAAATTAGGCTGTTCCGCATTCCACAGCAGAGGCGTCATCACCTCAATCGTAAAGTGCTCTCTTCCTGTTCCCCTAGCTACCACGTCCCCCTTGGGATCAAGCAATGTATAGTCAATAGCTGAAGGCTTTCCGACAAAACGTGAGGCCACAGAAATTTCTGCTTTTTCTCCTCTAAGGCACGTACGGATTGTCGCATCAGCCAGATGGTTTTCCGGCCGCATAATAATATATACATCCCGAAAGATGCCGCTAAATCTAAATTTATCCTGATCCTCCAAATAACTGCCGTCACACCATTTGAGAACCAGCACAGCAATACAGTTACTTCCGGTCTTTATGTATTTGGTGATACAAAATTCGCTGGTAGCATGAGAAACCTGACTATACCCTACAAACGCACCGTTAATCCATAAATAAAAGCAGGAATCCACGCCCTCAAAATTTAAATATTTTTCGTATTTTTCTGCCTGCACATCTACCTCAAAATCCTGCACATAGAGCCCGCAAGGATTTCTGCTTGGCACATATGGAGGATCAAAGGGGAAAGGGTATTTGGCATTGGTATACTGACAATGATCATAACCGTTCATTTGCCATACAGAAGGCACCGATATGGTGTCGAAATCCCGCAGCATCTCTGGCAATTCTTCAACTGAGTGACTAATTTCCTGAATGCTATCATAGTATTTGAACCACCACAAACCATTCAATAGGCAGAATCGATCAGAGTCCTCCCGACACATTCGCGTCGCCGTCTTAAAATCACCATAGGGAATATAATAAGCACGATTCGGCTCTGTCCCCACATGCAAAACCGCCGGATTTTCATAATAATTTTCAAGGATCATTTCTGTTCTCCCCAGCTTAATTTTGCAGATTTCCGCCATCCACCAGATAGCCATAGGCTGCAATTTTTTGTCCGTTTATAACACTGTCGGTATTTGATAGGTTGATTGTAATTCGTACACCATTTTCATAAATCATGGTTTCCAGTGCACCACTTGCTTCAAATCCAACAATCTGGCTGCCCTTCACTTGACTTCTCACAGCGTTATATTTTTCATATTGCGCAACAATTTCATCCATCCAATCAGAATAATATCCATTGTAAATATATTGCAAGTTAGTATCCTGCAAATCGGTACAGGGGGTACCGGTCAACCGATAGTTCATCTGCGTACCAGTCATAAGACACCGTAAGAAACAGATGCGGGAATCATCCGCATAATTAAGAGGTGTACTGCTGATATCTGCAATTCCCTGCACTACAATCTGGTAAAAGGGTATCTCGCCGGAAAAAGCATCGTGTTTAGAAGATGTAACCGGAACATTTATGATTTTTTCAGACAATCCCAGCAGATACCCGTTAGCGCCGTCAGCCGCCATGGGTATTCCCGCCTTAATACCAGCTTTATATGCCTGAATATATGCCTGTGCAGTATCGGTTCTGTCCGCAGGGTAACGGGAATTAAAATCAGAATATACTACGGAACCCATATCGTTTAAACAAACCCCCGCCTTGCCCAACCGACCTTTTTGTCGTAGAATCTGTTCAAAGCACGCACCGATTTTGGATGGTCTCAGATAATAGGAAAGCGGAGAATCCGTATCGGAAGCGTTAATGCTAGGATTGAAAGCATATTTTATCACATTTGTGGAAAAAACAGACTTAACAGCCGAGTTGAATTTCCAATAGCCGAATTTAGAACGCGGTACATTGACGTAGTCATAGCCAAAATAAAAACGGCTGTCCCGCGCAGACTGACGCTCCTCCAATTCGTAAAAATCAGACAAGCTTCCCACATGGCGATCGATACTGACAGAAGCGGGCAGGCTATTTCCATTAGCTTTTTTTGAAATATAATAGAGCATAACATCAATCGAGTTCACTTGTTTTTCTTGCAAATTCTTAAGCATTTTCTCCATGTTTTCCAGCGTGGTCACCGGGCGTACACGATGTATCATCAACCCCAAAAAGGACTCTTTGTTCTGTACTCCTGCAACAGTTTCCAGAGTCAATCCCACGCGCTCACTTGTTTTTTCCTGCGCTCCGGTTCGTTTCAAAAGGTCGGCGCGATAATTTTTTGCTATTCCCACTACAGTAGCGTCCTTACCGGAAAGAAAAGTGTATTGAAGTTGCGGATTGACGGGAACGGGGTTTTTTGCCAAAAAAGCTACATTGTTATTCTGGGAATACTGAGCAGTAAGTTTAACCGAATCTGAGTAACGATAATAGAATCCGGCATTTACAGATGCATAGGAAGTCTGCTTCCCTGCTTGCACCGCCGAGATCCAGCTATTCTCAGCACAATCAATCACCTCGGTGTAAAAAGCACCCTGTTCCTTAACCACTCCGAACACCGGCAGCCGAATTTTCTCTCCTGATTGGGTATAGGCATAATCCGACAAAGACGGATCACTGCCGTATATACATTTCTGATAATTGTCTGCAAAGGTACGGTCAGATTTAAAATCCATCAATGCCCCGCAACCGTCTGGCACAAACAGGGTTCCCGTCGTATCCTGCTTTCCTGCTCCGAAAAAAGGCAGTACATCAATTTTCAAAATACGAGCCTCGCCGTTTTCTTTAATTTCATCGTAATGAACGGTAACCTGTAGTCTCTTGTTTTTTAGAATATAGGAGACCGGTATAGAAAAATCTTCCTGTGTTCTGGAAAAATGATACAAGACCTTAATGCCACCGTCAATACTTTTTACTAGACAGGTTTTCTGACGCACACTGCCCACAGTGCTGTTGACAGACTGTTCTGTTTTCCCTGCATCTAAATACGATACAACCAACTGCGACTGTAAAGCCATTCGCTTTGCTCCCTGTGCAATAGGATCCTCCTTGGCATCGCTCGGATTACTGCTCCAGACGCTGCCGTTATCTTTGTTCAGTATCGAAATAGAGGAATCCTCACTGTGATAATAAAGTTCCAGGTTTCCATCCGTTGCAATCCGTTCTTTCGCAGGAAAAATATCCGTACTGTTATTTTCAAACACTGTATTTTCCTGTATGGATTGTTCAAGTGCAAGACCGCTAATCGTTCCGAATAAACAGGTTATAAGAAGCAGAAAGGCCAAAGTCCCCGCAAAATATTTGTGTTTTTTCACCCCAACCACCTCATTCGTTACGATTTGTTGAGCAGCTCACTATAAACTGTCTGTATGAAGCCGGTCGCTTGCTGCAAAATACTGAAAAATAATAACACAATAAACAGAATTATAATCACACCCGCTACACTGAGTAAGGCACTAGCCAGTGCTTTACTCAGCGTGTACTGATGAACCACCAGCATACCAAACAAAACAAGAAGTATGGTTAAACCAAAAGAAAGCACATTGAGTATCTGCCAGAATATTTGTTCCTCCAGCACAATAAAATTGGAAAGAACAACCATAATTAACTGTCCCAATATTCTGGGAAGTAGAGAGTAACAGGTTGCTATCCAAATTTCTCGAAAAGTTCCTTCGCCGTCCATCAGTGTACAAACAGCCCAGTTGGACACGCACCACAGAACAATCAGCACAACAGAATACAACAATTCCATTAAAATATTAAACTGGGAAGGTTCATTAGTATTAAAGATATACCCTGTGCAAAAATATGTCAGAATATTAGATACAAAAAGCATCGCCAGCAGGGCGTTGGCAATCCCAATAGAAGCCTTTCCCTCGTATTTTAAGTCCCAAAAGGAATCAAACGGATGCAGGATCAGCCGAAAAGGATATATAATCTTCATCCGATCAAATTTCTCTCTGACTAATTTTTTCCGTCCTACCACCTGCATCTGATTTTTGAGGCAGACAAAAAGTTTAACAACATCACTCATATGTAGCACCTTCCCTTAGCGATAAGCTTGTCTTCCGTTTTTTCCGCGGAATCCCAATCCACCGATAAACAACTCGTTTTAAAAGCATCAGAAGAACGGCGAGCATAACAACGCCAATTAAAATTCCGCCAAAGTGGTTGCGAACAAACTGAAGCCGATAAGAACGATATGCATTCGAGTAACTGCCTCTGTCCTGCCCCAGCTTCAAATATTCCATTGCGCGTGAATATTCTCCTTGCTGCAAAAGTGCATTTCCAAGACAAGTATAAGCTATGGAGCTGTTCACATTATGTTTGAGTACCTCATGACAGACACCGATGGCGTTTTCATAATCACCGTCGGCATAACTGTCCAATGCCTTTTTAACAAGCAAAGCATATTCTGTGGGCGTGAAAACAGTGACTCGGTTTTTCACGCTGTCTAAAACCAAATATTTACCGCCAAAAGAAACAATGTCTTCCACCTGCTGAAAGGAATCCCGCTCATCCCCTTTTTTGCCGAAAACAAACAAAAGATTTCCTTCTCCGTCATATTGGAAAATATGCCCGCGTTCTTGATCCAAAATGCTGATAATTCCATCTGCAGCTACATCCACCGCCACAAATCGGTTAGTCTTCGCCTTGGAAAGACGCCCTACATCCAAGTCACCGAACTGATTTTTGTCATACAGCGCACCCTGCGAGTTGATCCGCAGCACATTATTTCCCTTAGCATTGAGTCGTTTGAGCTGATCCTTTGAGGTCGAAGACTGAAGCACAACAGTATAAATAAAATTTTTCTCATCAATACAGGCATTACTATATTCTACCGGCAAAATTCGAGCGGTAGATTCAATTTGATCATCCGTAAAAAATTTACGCCATATCTGCTTTAGTACCACTTCAGCGGTTACTTCAACCTTATTTCCCCCGTAAAAACCCTGAAACTCCCCGTCACTGTTATATTTTATAAATCCGTTATAAACGCCCTCAGCCAGCAAATATATATTTTTACTTTGATCTACTACCAAACGACGAGGTTTAAATTCAAGACCTTTCTCCAACAAATCGGTGTCGGGTCTGGAATAAATACTGATACAGCTTCCGTCTTGCTGCAATTTCAGCACTCGATGATTCAATGTGTCACAGATATACAACATACCGTCTCTATCCACAAACACACCCTCGGGACCGTTAAGACTTTCCACACCATCCGGACATCCCGGAATTGTTTCAATGATTTTAACCAATTCCCAATTTTTGTCAAAAACAACAATCCGATTGTTGCCGGTATCCGCCAAATATATTAAGCCGGCGTTTTCATCTGCAAAAAGATCGGTGGGCACCTGAAAGCCAGATATTCCCAAATCAGAACCTATAATCAAATCGCTGACAGTATAAGCAAGCGGAGAAGGCACCATGTTACCACTGCTATCGTAAGTATAAGAGTTGTAGTTGCTATCCAGCGCCGCTACCTGCACAAAGCTCTGCATACTCGCTGTTAGTACGCATAAGCAGAAAATTGCGGCCGTACGCCATATTCTCTTTTGTTTGCATCTCGGCAGCATAACCAAGCCTCCTTTATGATTTCAAACCAGAATATGCCATTGTCTCCAACACGGAATTTTGGCATAGAATAAAAATTAAAATTGGCGGAAGCATCATAAAGCAGGCAACCGCACTGCCGATACCGGCTTGCTGAAATCCAGCGGTACTGATCTGCTGTAAGGCAGTGGGCAGCATCTTCATGGACTCATCATAAATGAATGAAACACCCGTGCTGTTCCACATACTTTGAAAAGTAAAAATCACCAGCGTAATCCATGCCGGCTTTGTCATAGGCATGACAATACGGAAAAAAATCAGAATTTCCCCAAGACCGTCAATACGAGCCGCTTCCAAAACATCATTCGGAAGCGAACTAATAAACTGCTTCATCAGAAATATACCGAACGAACCCGCCATAGCTGGTAGCAAAACGGACCAATATGTATTAATCATACCAAGCTTAGCAATAATTACATATTGCGGGATCGATGTGACTTCCTGTCGAAAAAGAATACCGAAAATGACGATATTGCTAATAACAGCCCTGCCAGGAAATTTATGCTTAGCGAGCGGGTAAGCCGCAAAGCAGGCAACAAAAATATATCCGACCGTGCCCACCACAGTGGTAAACAAACTGTTAAAAACATATCGTTCAAACGGGGCGAGCATTTCGCTTGTCGCCTGCATCAAATCTTTAAAATTGTCCATAGTCGGATGATAAACAAAAAAGCGGGGCGGGTATAAAAACAATTCATTCAACGGTTTAAACGCATTGATAATGGAATAAACCAACGGCAGCGCTGTAAAGATTCCCGCCACCAACAATAATAAACCCACAGCAATATTGCCGCCAACCGAACGTGTATTACGCCGGCCAATATTTGCGTTTTTCATATTATCACCCTATTCGGAAATACTTTTGGGTACCCTCACCCGTCAAGTTAGCATTAATCGGCCTGTGTTTATCTGTAACAGGCTAATCCTCATCTGAAAATTTGCGGATGCCTTTACTGATAATCGCCCATGTCACCAGCATCAGCACAAACAGCACCACCGAAATACAGCTTGCATACCCCATTTCATAACGATAATAGCCGTGGTCAAGAATATGCAGCACAATAGTATGGGTAGAATAGTCGGTACTGGGAAAACCGGTGAGCATCATACACTGATATCCTACAGCAAAGGAGCCGGCAATCGCCAAAACCGCGCCAATCATCAATTGCGGCGCCATCTGCGGCAGTACAATATAATACAGTTCCTGCCAACGATTTCGGACTCCGTCTAATGCACCGGCCTCAAATAAGGAATTGTTGAGTTGCTTAAAGCCCGCTACAAACGCCAGAAAACCCGTGCCCATGCTCATCCATAAAATAACAAGAATAACAACATAAATATTATACCTTGCGTCTGTCAACCACTGAATAGGCTCTATAATGATATTTAGCCGTATCAGCCAGCTGTTAATCATACCATAGGAATCTCCGCTGAAAAGATACATCCATATAAAATAAACATTTCCCACCAAGGAAGGCGCATAAAACAACATGGTTAAAAAGGTACTGACATACTTCCCAGTATCATTAATAAACCAAGCAAGAACAAAGCTCATCAAATAGCCCACCGGACCGGTAATAATAGCGAAAACCAATGTATTCTTTAACGCAATTAAAAATACATTGTCGTTTAGCAAAAGCCGAAGATAGTTGTTAAGCCCCACAAAATTCGGAACACGCAGCATATCAAAATCGGTAAAGCTCAACACCACCGAAGAAAGAATCGGCAATACTGTAAAAACAAAGAAAATAATCAACCAGAAGGAAAGCATAAAATAACTGACTCCGTACTGCCGGAAAAAACATCCGATTGAGCCCTTCTTATTTTGATTGCGCATTTGATCACTCCTTTTCAACCAAACGGAAATCGCTGCGTTTGCGCGTTAATTCGTCGTTTATCTCGCGGGTGTAGTTATATAAAGTCTCGCGAGAATTTCCATTGTTATAGACGACCTTTCGAAACGCATTGTTAATATTACGGGACAAGTAATAGGTAGCCAAGGTCTGCGGTAAATCAGTAAAATCAGCATAACTGTCAGAAATAGCGTCTTGAAATGCTTCCGGCCAGACCACTTGACTTTGAACTTGCTGGTTGGCGCTGTAATACCGACCGGATAATCCGAGCATACTTTCAACTGTGTCACCATATTCCTTTTGTGTATCAGCACAAGACCACCAATCAAGGAAAGCCGCCGCCTCTTTTTGCAATACAGATTTTCTCATAATCACAGAACCGGTAGAAGATGTTATCTGTTCTCTGTGAATAACTCCGTCACGCATAGTACCCGGAATCGGAACGATACTCCATAATCCGTCAATTTCCGGTGCAGCTGCCGACAGCTTATTATACAAAGACATAGACATGATGCCCATGCTCATCTCTCCGGTACGAAACCGGTTAAAGAAGTCAAAGGAAACCGGAATTCCGTACAATGTATATAGTTCAGTCCATTGACGAAAAACCGAAACTGCGTTGGAATTATCAAACAGCACCTTGGAATTATTTTGATTGTAAATCGGCAGTCCCGCCTGCTGCAAAAGCATATAAAAGGTATTTTCATCGCTGGAAATACCTGCCTCCAGATTATTTTGCTGCAACTGCGCTGTCACTTCATAAACTTCGTCCCATGTCTGAGGAGGTTCAAGATCCAGCTGTTCAAAAATATCAGTACGATAAAACAGCATACTGAAAATCTGAGTATCCGGCATGGCATAAACGCCACCCTCACAAGTGTATGGGATAAGAGAATTTGCTCTAACACGTTGTTTCCATTCCGAAAAATACGAAAGTTCTAACAAATTGACAATTGCTTCTCGGTAAGCCAGATTGACCGGCGTTCCCTTAGGCAAAAACATGGCCACATCCGGTTGTTGATTTCCCACCACAGCCTGCTGCAACACATCTGCACTGCTGATAAGACTCAATTTAACCGGCACACCGGTTTTCTGAGTAAACTTATTGTCAATCATTCTCTTAAGGATTCGCATTTGATCTCGGCCGATATCCGCACCCGAATCCACAGCGGAAGTACAAGCCCAGACTTTTAGAGTCTGACCGCTGCCGTCATTTTGACTGCCAATCTGGGAATAATCAGTGCTAAAGGAGTAAAGAAAAGTTTGAAACCGGAACCAAAGAAATTCAAAAAATCCTGTGCTGGTTTCAGGCAATGCCTGACTTCCGGAAGTAAGCACAATTCCGTCCAGCTGCAACGGGCTTTCACGGAAACGAAGCAATAAATCCGCCAGAGTACTGATGTTAGATTTATACCGATCCAACCTAGCCGGAATCGTATTTGGCTTCTCAGATAAACTCTTCAATTGACTAACAATTTCGTAAACAGCTGACGCCTCACTGCCCTTGGTACCGGTCTGACTTTCAATTTCTTCGGCCGCACGCTGCAAAATTTCCGCAATACTGCTCAAAGTACTTGTCAAATTTGGAATTTGTCGATGAAGGAAATAATCATTATAGAGGTCGGGTGAGGTCCCAGTAATCATAATAATCTGACGATAAAGGGTATTCATATCAGATAAAGCGCTCTCGATATTGGATAACGCCACATTTATCGGAGAACTGCCGATTTCCAGACGCAGTTGATGATTACCTTTCGTAAGATATACCGGCGTTTCTTTGTTGCCCAATGTCACATAATTCCACCCTTTGGAATAAGGAAAAATCAGCTGTTTCATCTGCGAAAATAAGATTTCTCCATCAATTGTCAACCGACGGGATACATCCAACCCACGCAGAGTGGATTGCTTATACTTAAAGGAAATTTGATACATACCATCTTTGGGAACAGAGATAGACCAGCAAATCCACTGCCCACGCTCCGACCAGTTATCTCCGCCAATTACATTAAGTAATATTTTTTGAGGATCGCTTGGGCTAATAGCCGGATTGCTATTGTCATTTTCCGGAACCAAGGCAGAATCAGATTTATAAAGCGTCTGCTCCGCCTCGTGAAATACCAGTTGATTTTCCGTAGGAATATTCGTTTTCAAAGATGAGAGATAGGAGGCATAGTCCGGCACTGCTTCCTCTCCGATCAAGAGCGAGCGTATTTCCACCGAAGACTGCACCCCTATCAATGTTACCTGATTGGTTCCAGCCGGAAAGTAAAAATAAAAGCTATCCGCCACATAATTATCTACCGCGTCGAAATACTGGGTATTAAACACCTTTGCCGCCTGCTGTAAAGGTACCATATCATTACCGGCGTTATCCTTAATAATCGTCTCTGCATCCTCATAAACCCGGTTCAATGATACAGCGCTGCTTTCTGCAAAAGGAACTTCGCCATTAATTTGTACGCCGACTTTAAGCGTCGCAGCAAAATCATCCGCTGCCCGATAGTATAACCCCACTCGATAAAGACCTGATTTCTCTACAGTCAGCTGCCAGGTGGCGCTCCCCCCTTTTGTTAACAAAAGGGATTCCTCAGTTTTTACGGGCAAAGAATTTGTAAGTACAGCATCAGCTGCTGGTAAAATCTTTTTCGTTTCTACAATAGAATATTGAGCATAGTGATTCCAATAGTCGGCAAAAGCCATATTGATATCATTGTCAGCAGCTGTCTTATTTTCGCCGCCCAAACAGGAGCCGGATACAGTTTTTGCCGACACAGGAGGCCATGAGGACAACAAAATAAATGTAACTAACAACGCCATTACGGAAGACAGATATTTTTTCATCAAAACATTCACCTCTGCAAACAGGGTCATACGCATCGTGCTAACCTACTAATCCGGTCTTTTCAATGCTTTCAGTAAAATATTTTTGTGTGAAGATGTATAAAACCAATACCGGCAATATCATCATCAAGCAGGCCGCCTGTTCCACTACTACCATGTAGTATGGGTCAAATGCGGCATTTCCTGTGGCGACCTGAAAAGCGGGCCGAATGCCTGCGATTCTTACCGCCAATGTCGGAAAATTGCCAATATAAATGGATGTGATATAATAATCGTTCCAATACCACACCAAGGTAAACAAAAAACACACCAAAATCACATTGACTGCATTGGGAACCATGATTTTGAAATATGTACCCAAAAATCCAGAACCATCCACCATAGCAGCATCTTCCAGCTCTTTAGGCATAGAATGATATGCCTGGCGGAATATCAAAATAATAAGACCGCTGCGAATCCCCTGTCCGAATAATGCTAAAATTGCAGTCAAAAATGGGGTTCCAAGCAATGTGAGTTTGCTGGGTTCTCCGGTAATCAGCTGAATAATTCCGAAAAAATCAACGCTTTGAAAGTTAAAATAGGTCGGCAACGCAATAATCTGCTGAGGTACGATGATAGTCAGCAAAAGCACCCCTATTACAACAGAAAAGCCATTATTTTGAAACCGCCCCAGTCCATACCCCACCATGGAGCAAACGAAAATCTGCGCAAGCGTGCTGGTACCGGATATAAAAATCGTTCGACCCAACAACTTCCAATAGTCTAAAACCTCTGCAGTAAACACAATATTATGCAACGTTAATTGATTGGGAATCCAAACGACCTGTGGACTATAAACATCCTCCACCGTGCGGAATGCCATGCTGACCATGTAGAGAATCGGATATAAAATAACAAAGGCCAGACAAATCATCAAAAGTGCCCGAAACAGCTTCCAGCAAATTCTGCCCAAGTAATATGAAACTGAACTTCCCGGTAACGAAGATGATGTGTTTTTCATATGCTACCCCTGCCTTTAAGATACATACTTTTTGTTTATCCGAGAAACTATCCATAGCAACAATCCGATAAATGCGCTGATTACCACAAAATAAATCCATGCCAGCGCGCTGCCATAAGAAAATTTCACATTGGTGAAAATAGTATCAATAATATATTTCATCAGCTGGTTGTCATAGCTCGAAAGCATCTCCACCATGGAATAAATAAGGTTTATCATGATATGTGGAATAATTAACGGAAAAGTAACCTTCCAAAAACATTCCCATGCAGTCGCTCCCTCCACAGCACATACCTCATAATAAGAGGGAGGAATAGCCATGATTCCAGCCATAAATATCAAAATTTGTACGCCGCTTTTCCAGACCAAATCCATAATATTTCCAATCAATGCGCCCAAGAAATCAACAATAGTTTGAGGAAGACCCATATTAAAAAGAAAATCCATGATCTGACCGGTGTCAAATATGTTCATGCTACCGGCTGCTTCCACCAGTGAAGTTGTACTTAAATTATTTTTCATAATGGAAACAACGACACCGCTGGTGATAATCACCGGCAAAAAGAAAACTGCCCGCATAAAGACCCTTCCGTGAAAAGGCTTGCTGAGAATATTAGCGATAAATAAGGAAAACACCAAAATGGCAGGAATGGAGTAAAGCATAGGCGCAAGCACATTTTGATAATACCAAAGATAGTTGGTGTCTTTTGTAAAGGCGTAAATATAATTTTCAAAAACACCGGAAGGCAACGGCCTAATTAACAAACCACCTGATCCTGTATTGATAGAAACCTGTACAAATGAGTAATAGATTGTTGTAACCAGCGGCCACAGAAAAAAGAACGCCGCACCGATTATCCACGGCAATACAAACAGCCAACCTGCCAGAATTCTCTTTTTTTCGTAACTTAGTTTCATACTATATACTCCCTTTTGAAAAAGTGCTGTAACGGTCACACCGGTGATGCACCGTTACAGCATATAAAACAACGTACTACTTGGTGCCTCTGAGTGTGGAATTTATCTCGTATTTCAACTCATTTAAATGAGCTGAAACAGCTGTGGAAGGCGGAATTTGTTTAACAAAAATATCCTGCCACATATTATTACGCACACTCACCCAATTTCCAAACCCGTCCACTTGGGTATTAATCCGAACAGATTTATTACGATAGGCATCAATAATTTTTTGATGTTCTTCTGAAATATACTTACGAGTATTCTTCATTGTTTCCGCGTCGTTACGATGCTCATAATCATAATTCGACTTAAAGAAATAATAAGCCGCAGCGCCCAACGGATTTTTCGCGCCGGAAGGAATTCCTCCGGCGGCAATGATGGAAGGAGCATACACAGTCTTAGTGTCCGGCCCCTGCGGCGGCGGACAAACGCCGATTTCAAAGTTTCCGGTATTATAAAGATCATAATATCCGATGGCATTCCATGGCCGTTCAAAAATCATTGCCGAACGAGACTGCTTAAAAAATTCGCCCCATTGATCAGAATACAGATACGCTTTTCGTTTGGTCAAATCCGCCAACAACTGCATTCCCTTGTAAGCGGAAGCCTGATTAAGCGTAATTTCTACGGTTTTGTTATCTTTAATCTCTACTTGCCGATTACCATTGGCAGACACAGCCCAATCCCACCACCATGTGGCGAAGCCGTAAACATCAGTAGTGCCATCACCATTTTCATCCGTCGTCATATCAAGTGCAACCTGTTTAAAGGTTTCAAAATTCCATTTTCCCTCGTTATAGTATTCTATGGGTTCCTTCTGACCGGCGTTTTCGAACATGGTTTTATTATAATAAATCATACCGAAATCACTATTGGGAAGCAAAGAAGAATACATGCCGTACCTCTTGCCGCTCCATTTGAACAGACTCATCACCTGTTTATCCCAGGTTTTATCCGCAATATAAATATAGTTATCTACCGGCTGTAATACATTATTAGCGGCAAATCCGGCAAATTGATTGTCAAAATATTGAAAATAGTCCACTGTGTTTTTAGCAGCTACACTTTGTAGGAGTTTGGTTTTAAATTCGTTCCACGCCATTACTTCCCACTGTACCTTGCAGCCATATTTTTTATAAAAAGCATCTGCCAGTTTCAGATTCTCTTTGCTTGGATCTGCAGCGTTATAAACCTTTACAGTAGTCCCTTTGATTTTAGAATAAAAATTATTCGGCGTAGGTTTTTCCGTAATCTGTTCACTTTCGGCACCCACAACATCCTGCTTACCATCCGTACCCGTGCTTGAAGCAGGCTTCTTATCCGGCGTAGAGGTTTTTCCCGCTACATTGTCGAAAGAGTTTGCCGAAACCGTGCTGCTTTCAGCGTCAACACTGGAATTGTCTTCCAACAGATTGCTATAACCGGTATCCTCACTCTGCGAGGCTTGGGAAAGAGAAGATGCGTCGACTTTATCGCTGCTTTTTCCGCATCCTACGATAAATGTACTGAACACCATCACCACCGTAAATAACGCAATGGCTCGAATTCGATACCTCATTCGTTATAGCCCCTCCTTTTTCTTCCGATTAAACAGGCAAATGACGCCATAGAAAGTAAAGCTAAAACAGGTAATACGGTGCGATCGCCTGTTTGGGGCAAATCGTTATCCTTATTCTCCGTCTGTGTATTGTCATCAGCTTCATCATTAGGTGTATCGGGATTTTGGGGCTGATCCTGATCTTCCTTTGGATATCCTATCTCATTATCCCCGTTTTCCGTCACAATCAGTCCAGGCAGTATATCGCCCTCGTTTAGAGCATATATGGCATCTAAATAAAGCGGTTCCGCTGTAATTTGAGAGAGCGTCAGATCCCACACGCTCAGCAAGGTAGAGAGATCCAGTTGTTCAATGCTGATACTATCTTGCAATTGGAAGTTCTGCGTATCCAGTTTAATCCAACCGGAGAAGCCATATGGTAGATACACCATATCCTTTTTAGTCAGTGCATCAACCCATTTCGAGCCGCCATCCTTAAACAGTTCCGCTTGATTACTGAAAAATCCTCCGTTATTTCTCCAATATCCGTTTTTCCCGTCGGAGAGCTTAGAACGAAGTCCCAGACTAATCCCAAAATATTTGGTGCCGTCAAGCCCTACATATGTATCTGATTTTGAAGATGGCATCCCAGGCACGCTAATATGCAAGGCAATATACCGTTTGCCCTTTACAGCATTAAGCGCAGAATCATTAAAGTTACCTACTACATTAGCCTCTAATATTAAAGGATAGTCCTCATTGTTGGCAAACACTTTGCAACTATGTTTGCCGTTTGCAACCTGTTCATCAGAAATCACGGTTGATACGCTACCAACCAATGGCGTGTTTTCTACTGCCCACAAAATCTGTGAATTTTTGTTGGTTTCATAATTCAAATCTGTTCCCACTTTGCCGGCAGTTTCAAAATCCTGAATCATTCCGGCGGCATTGGTTTCTGCTTTGTTGTAACCAATGGTATCGTTTCCGCCCTCGGTGAAAGTTAACCCGGGAACCTTATCAATGGAATCTGCAGCATATACAGAATCAATATACACTTTACCAAGCGCATTGCTCACATTGCTAAGCGCAATATCAAAGTTATCTCGCAACGCAGTTTTATCCATAGAAATCTTTGTGTCAGAGTACATGAGAATAAAATCATCCATATTAAAGCGCACCCAACCGGTAAATCCGTAAGGAATCTCGGCATGATAACCGTTTGTGATCCCCCTGACCCATTTCGAGCCGCCGTCCTTGAGCAGTTCTATCTTGTCACCATTGGTGCCGCCATCAATAGCAAAATACTGTGTTTTATCTTCTGCATCTGCAGTTTTCATTGTCAGAGACAACGAATAATTTCGGGCATAGAACTCTTCAAAAAAACCATCGGGATCTTCCGGAATAGCTACATGAAACAAGATGTACTGTTTCTCACCTACTCCAGCAGGGTCATTTACCTTTAGAACCGCAGAAGGCGAATAGGTTCCATCATCCTCTGCATCCTTTACCGATACAGCACAGGAATTGCCCGAAACAGCCTTTTGATCAGAAACGGTCACAATCACATTACCGGATGCTCCGTCTACGCCCCAGAAAGACTGTGCATTCTCGTTTCCTGCCAGATTATCGCCAACGCTACCGTTGGAATCGAAGTCGGCAATCAGCAAGCCGTCATGATCTACCGGCACCCCCGGAACTTTTCCAGTTAAGCCTATCAGCGTATCACCCTCGTTAACCGCAGACATATCACCTAATAAAATAGGATAGCCTTTATAGACTTGCGTTAAATCTAAAGCAAAGCAATCAATTAAGTCACCCATATTGATGCGATCCGTGTCTTTTCCCCAAACCTTGCGTAAATCTGCGGTCTCTATTTTAACCCAGCCGTCAAAACCATACGGCAATAAAACATATTGCCCGTTGGTGGTAGCTTTTTCAGCCGTTCCATTTGCCGTAACCAAAGAAGCTCGTTTTTCAAATCGATTCGCGACAAATTCCGAATCATCCTGATTGGTAGAGGAAAAAATATAAAACCATCCACCATCTGATGTACGAATAATCGGTGCAAAGCCAAAGCAGGCGTTACCTTCTTGGTCTACAATATCTGTCCTGCGTTCTGATGCAGGTACCTCTGGAACCGTCACATGAAACATAATTGCACTTTTGGAAGCCGTTTCCTTATTGAGATTCGTCATGGAATCCGAGGCATAGGCGGCATACCGCACAGTAAAGGATGTCTTAACCTTAAATGTATCTCCGCTGGCTTGCAAAGCGCAAGCGCCATTGTCCAAGCTAACATCCACACCGTTTTCCACGCCCCAGAACATTGAATCCTTGTAGCTGGTATTCTCTGCCGCCGCATCAAAACTTTGCATAGAAACTGCCTGTCCTTCTGCCGCCAAAACAACACCGGACAGCGAGTGAACCATGCTTAACACCAATGCCGCTGCAAGACCGACCGATAGAAATTTTTTCATTATTAATACCCCTTTCTATATATCCATGGCTACTGATTTAAGTATACCATTTATCCGAATTGACAGTCTACACAATATTTTTGTTTTTCTTCTCATATTTTATAATAATGTGTTTAAATCGTTCTTTATGTATCCTTATGTGGCTCAGTAAGCAATGACAGCGTCTTGTGATTCAAATATAATATGGACAAAACACCTATACTGAAATGGGTCAATTAACATAAGAGTTAAGTAACCGCACCAATACCTTTTTACCTAAGCAAGTACCATCGGCTGTTTTCTTCGCTATAAAATTATTCTTCCGAAAAATTGCGGTAAATGAAAATCGGGGAACTCGTTATTAATCGGATTCCACATCCCGAAGTGTGGGTGCTTCGTTTTATCTCCGCATTTGTAAAAGTTACCGCGCAGCTCTGTAATGATTTTCTTTTTGTTGTAGACCTCCCAAAAAAAATCAAACGGAACGGCA